>NZ_JBGTYN010000007.1:0-248035 GCF_041730275.1 Comamonas sp. SY3
CGGGGGCTTGCCATACAGGCGTATTGTCTGCGCCCCCGGCGTCGCGCCTGCGCGCTCATCTCGCCATTGGTGGTGGTGGTTCAGGCGCTGCGCTCGCTGCCTTGTGGGGTGTTTTGAAGTCCAATCCGCTGTTGGGTGGGCTTCCCTGGCGGTGCTGTTGTTGTTTGGGGCGTTGGCAGTTTTCGTTTTGGGGTGGCGATATGGGCGCGCAGGCTTTGTTGCGGGGGCTTGCCATACAGGCGTATTGTCTGCGCCCCCGGCGTCGCGCCTGCGCGCCCATCTCGCCATTGGTGGTGGTGGTTCGGGCGCTGCGCTTGCTGCATGCGTGGCTGTTTTGAACAGCCAACGCGTTAGGTTTTTTAGGTGGTTCCGGCAATCGCGGACAATGGCGGCTTCTTGGCCGTCTTTGCTTTTGCAGCCCTTGTCATGTCCTCTTGCCTGTTCACCCACGCCCATGTTTTTACCGGCCGCAGCGAGAGCGATTTCGCGACGGCTTTTGTGGTGGCGGATGGGGTGGTGCGCTGGGTGGGGCATGTGGGCGATGCGGCGCAGCCGGTGGCGGATCGGCAGGTGGATTTGCAGGGGCGGACGGTGGTGCCGGGGTTTGTGGATGTGCATACGCATCCCACGTTCTTGTCGCAGATCGTCGATGCGGTGCCTTGCACGGTGCCGCTGGTCGAAGACATTCCGGGGCTGATTGCGGCGCTGAAAAAGCACCCCAAGGCGGGGCTCGGACCCAACGACTGGATTGAGGGCTGGGGCTATGACGAGTCCAAGCTGAAGGAAGGGCGCACGCCAACGCGCCATGACCTGGATCTGGTGTCGGCCACGCAGCCGGTCTATGTGGGCCGCTCCGATTGCCACTCGGGTATTTGCAACAGCCGTGCGCTGGCGCTGGCGGGCATTGGCAGGGACACGCCCGACCCCATCGGTGGCCACTTTGGCCGCGATGCCGATGGCTCGCCCAATGGCGTGCTGACCGAGCTGGCGGCCAACAGTGTGGTGCAGCGGGCCAAGGCGGTGCTGGACTATGCGCAGGCCGTGGGCAGCCTGGCGCGCACCTCGCAGCGCTTCAGCGAGCGCGGCATTGTCGCGGTGACCGACATGATGGCCTTCACCCAGCCCTTCCACCACCTCGATGTCTACCGCGATGCCGCGCAAGCCGGCTTCAAACAGCAGGCAGCGCTGTATTTTTCCTGGGAGCCTTGCAAGGGCGACCTGTTGGCAGGGCTGCAGGCCGCGCAAAAAAATGGCCGCATCAAGATCGCCGGCATCAAGCTGTTTGCCGATGGCTCCATCTCCGGCAAGACGGCCTGGTGCAGCTGTGCCTACAAGCACACGGGCAGCCTGTTTGGCATGTCCCTGCTCAGCAGCGCGGCACTGGCGCAGGCCTATGAATGGTCGGTGGCCAACGGCGCGCAGATGGCCGTGCATGCGATGGGCGATGCGGCCCTGCAGCTGGTGATCGACTTCTTTGCCGATAAAAATCCCTGGCTGCCGGCGGGCGTGCCGTCGGTGCGGCTGGAGCATGCCACCTTGCTCAAGCCCGCGCAGATCGCGCAGATGAACGCCATGCCGATGCAGTGGGGCGTGGCCACGCAGATCATCTTCATGTTTGCCGAGTACGAGGCCTACACCGAGAACCTGATCGATGCGGAATTCGACCAGTCCTATGCGCTCAAGACCTTCTACGAGGAGATCGACCATGTGGCGCTGTCGTCCGACGCGCCGGCCACCACCTGGGCCGATCCGGACAATGTCTTTGTCTCCATCCAGGCCGCCGTGCAGCGCCGCGCCTACAACGGCGCCCCCATTGTGGACAGCCAGGCGCTGACCGTGCCGCAGGCCCTGCTGCTCTACACCGCACGCGCGGCCAGCCTGTCGCCGTTCGAGGGCCGGCTCGGCCAGATTGCCCCCGGCTTTGAAGCCAGCTTTGCGGTGCTGGACCGCGATATCTTCACGGTGCCCGTCGCCGACATTGGCAGCTTGCGCGTGCAGGAGACCTGGATTGCCGGCGAGCAGGTGTACTGCGCCGCATGATGAGCGCTCTGGCCCTTAGTCCTATGGAGGCCTTGCGATGATCCGCTGGCTGATTGTGATTTTCCTGGCGCTGCTGCTGCTCAACGGCTTTGCGGCCCTGCTGCGCAAGCTGGGGCTGGGGCGCTTGCCGGGGGATTTTGAGATTCGGCTGTTTGGCAGAACCTTGTGGCTGCCGATTGCAACCACGGTGGTGTTGAGCCTGCTGGCGGCCGGGATTGCGCGCTGGCTGTAAATAATTTCCCGTGGAGCTGCAGCGACGGTGCTGCGCCGCAGCATTGTCATGGTTGTAAGCGAATCCAGGGAGTGGATGCTTCGCTTTCGCTGGAGCGGCTTGTCAGCTAAGGGAAAGCTTGTAAACAAATTGTCATCCCGCTTTCATACACTGGCGCGATGTCAAGCATTGAGTTACGGCAGGTTGCCAAATCCTGGGGCAGCACCACGGCGCTGCATTCGGTCGATCTGCAGATCGCGCCGGGCAGCTTTTGTGTGCTGCTCGGCCCTTCGGGCTGCGGCAAATCGACGACCCTGCGCATCATTGCCGGGCTGGAGACGGCCAGTGCCGGCCAGGTGCTGATTGGAGGGCGCGATGTGACCGAACTGCCCCCTGCGCAGCGCGGCATTGCGATGGTGTTCCAGAACTATGCGCTGTTCCCGCATCTGTCGGTGGCCGAGAACATCGGCTTTGGGTTGGCGGTGCGCAAGGTGCCCAGGGCCGAGGCTGACAAGCGCTTGAAGGATGCGGCCGGGCTGCTGGGCCTGGCGCACCTGCTGGACCGCAAGCCGGGCCAGCTCTCGGGCGGCCAGCAGCAGCGCGTGGCGCTGGGCCGGGCGCTGGTGGCGCAGGCCCATGTCTGCCTGATGGATGAGCCGCTGTCGAACCTGGATGCCCAGCTGCGCCAGGAGATGCGTGCCGAGCTGCGCGAGCTGCAGCAGCGCCTGGGGCTGACCGTGGTCTATGTCACCCATGACCAGACCGAAGCGATGAGCATGGCCGACCAGGTGGTGCTGCTGCACCAGGGCCGGGTCGAGCAATGCGCGACCCCGCGCGAGATGTACGCCCGCCCCGCCAGCACCTTTGCGGCACGCTTCATTGGCACACCGGCGATGAATTTGCTGCGGCTCAGCGATGGCGCGATTGCCGGCAGCCAGGTGCAGGTGCCAGCGCCGGCCGGTGCTGCGGCACTGGGCTTGCGGCCCGAGGCGGTGCAGTGCCTGGCAGCCGAAGGCGTAGATGCGCAGGTGATCGGCCTGGAATACCTGGGCGCCGATGTGGTGCTGCGCTGCGCGATTGGCAGCGAGCAGATCACGGTGCGCGCACCCGGCCAGCAGGCAGCGGCCGTGGGGCAGGCGCTGCGCCTGGCCTGGCGTGCGGAAGACATGCATTTCTTCGATGCCGATGGCCTGCGCATGGCCTGAGGCGACCCATTTTTCTTTGACTGGTCTGTTTGAGCAGCGCCTGCAGGCAGGCGCTCAACCCGAGGAGTGATTCCGTGCAACGCAATATGTTTTTGAAGACCCTGGCCGCATCGGCCGCCGCCATGCTCGGCCTGGGTGCGGGCCTCGCGCATGCGGCCGATCCGCTGGAAGTGCCTTTCTACTACCCCGTGGCCGTGGGCGGCCCGATCACCAAGGTGATCGACGGCTACGCCAATGACTTCAACAAGGCGCATCCGCAGTACAAGATCACGCCGATCTACGCGGGCACCTACCAGGAAACCATTGTCAAGGCGCTCACCGCCAACAAGTCGGGCAAGGCACCGGCCACCTCGGTGCTGCTGTCGACCGACATGTTTACGCTGATCGACGACGACGCCATCGTGCCGATCGACGACTTCGCGAAGACCGATGCCGACAAGGCCTGGCTCAAGGGCTTCTACCCCGCCTTCATGGCCAACAGCCAGACGGGTGGCAAGACCTGGGGCGTGCCTTTCCAGCGCTCCACCGTGGTGATGTACTACAACAAGGAAGCCTTCAAGGAGGCCGGCCTGGACCCGAACAAGGCCCCTGCCACCTGGAAGGAGCTGAGCGAGGCGGCCAGGAAGCTCACCAAGAAAGACGCCAGCGGCAATGTGACCCAGTACGGCATCCAGATCCCATCGACCGGATTTGCCTACTGGATGCTGCAAACCCTGACCACCCCCAATGATGTGTTGCTGGCCAACGAGGCGGGCACCAAGGTCAGCTTCGACAACCCCAAGGTGATCGAGGCGCTGGACTACTGGGTCAACCTGACCAAGGAAGGCGTGCACCCCAAGGGCGTGATCGAGTGGGGCACGACGCCGAAGGACTTTTTGGAGAAGAAGGCCGCGATCATCGTCACCACCACCGGCAACCTGACCAATATCAAGGCCAATGCCAAGTTTGATTTCGGGGTTGGCCAGATCGCCGGCCATGTGCGCAAGGGCGGCTCGCCCACCGGTGGCGGCAACTTCTACATCTTCAAGAAGGCACCCAAGGAGCAGCAGCAGGCCGCTTTCGAATTTGCCAAGTGGGTGACCCAGCCCGAGCGCGCTGCGCAGTGGAGCATGGACAGCGGCTATGTGGCCGTATCGCCTGCGGCCTATGACACGCCGGCGCTGAAGAAATACGGCCAGGAGTTCCCGCAGGCGCTGGTCGCCCGCGACCAGTTGCCCGTCTCGGTGGCCGAGTTCTCCACGCATGACAACCAGCGCGTGACCAAGGTGCTGAACGACGCGGTGCAGGCTGCGCTGAACGGCACCAAGACCTCGGCGCAGGCGATGAAGGATGCGCAGAAGGAAGCCGACCGCATCCTGCGCAGCTACCAGTAAAGCCGTACCCGGCGTGGCCCGCTTGCAGGCCATGCCGGGGCAGGGTGGGGGAGCCATCCCGCCCCATTGAGAGACACCCAACGCATGAGCGCTTCTTCCTCGTCCATGGCCGGCAGCGGCCAGCGCAGCATCCACGCCTGGTTGCTGCTGCTGCCTGCGCTGGTGCTGCTGGTCGCCTTCACCCACTGGCCCGCAGTGGCGACCTTGATCGACAGCTTTTACTCCACCCCCAAGGGCGCACGTGCCGCAGTGTGGGTGGGAGCCGAGAACTACCAGGCCATGGCCGAGGACCCGGTGTTCTGGCAGGCGGTGCGCAACAACCTCTGGTTTGCGGCGGCCACGATTCCCGCCTCCATCGGCCTGGCGCTGCTGATGGCTGTCTGGGTGAACGAGCGCATCGCCGGCCGCACCTTTGTGCGCATGGCGTATTTCACGCCCACGGTGCTGCCGATGATTGCGGTGGCCAATATCTGGCTGTTCTTCTACACGCCGCAGTACGGCCTGCTGGAGCAGGTCACCGGCGCGCTGGGCCTGCCGTCGCACAACTGGCTGGGCAGCCCGTCCACCGCGCTGGGGGCGATCACCCTGGTGGCGGTGTGGAAGGAAGCCGGTTTTTTCATGATCTTCTACCTGGCAGCGCTGCAAACGCTCAACCCCAGCCTGAAGGAAGCAGCCGCGATCGAGGGTGCCTCGCGTTGGTACTTCTTCCGCCGGGTGCAGTGGCCGCTGCTGATGCCGACCACGGTGTTCGTGCTGGTCAATGCGGTGATCAATGCCTTCCGTCTGGTGGACCATGTGTTCATCCTGACCCGGGGCGGCCCGGACAATGCCACCACCTTGCTGCTCTACCACCTGTATGAGGTGGGCTTCAAGTTCTGGGACACGGCCTATGCAGCGGCCATCACCGTGGTGCTGGTGGTGGTGCTCTCCAGCGTGGCGCTGTTCCAGTTCTTTGTGCTGGACAAGAAGGTGCACTACCAATGAGCCGCAGCCAAGCCCCTGCCGTCATCTACCGCCATACCTGGCTGGACACCGTTGCCGCCTGGCTGCTGGCGCTGCTGTGGATTCTGCCGCTGGCCTATGCGTTCTGGACCGCCTTCCACCCCAGCGACTACGCGATCCGCTTTGACCTGAGCGCCCCCTGGACCCTGCAGAACTTCCGCAAGGCCTGGGATGCCGCACCGTT
The DNA here is from genome assembly GCF_041730275.1 of Comamonas sp. SY3. Taxonomy (NCBI): domain Bacteria; kingdom Pseudomonadati; phylum Pseudomonadota; class Betaproteobacteria; order Burkholderiales; family Comamonadaceae; genus Comamonas; species Comamonas sp. SY3. The sequence goes on from NZ_JBGTYN010000007.1 coordinate 6,016, forward strand.
TGCGCGCTACTTTCTGAACACGAGCTTGCTGGTGGCTCTCATCCTGGCGGCGCAGTTGCTGCTGTCCACCTTGGCTGCCTTTGCGTTTGCGCGCTACCAGTTCCGGGGCAAGAACATCGCCTTTGCGCTGGTGCTGGTGCAGCTGATGATCATGCCCGACATCCTGCTGGTGGAGAACTACCAGACCATGGCCCGGCTCGGTCTGGTCGATACCTTGTTCGCGATTGGCCTGCCGTACTTTGCCTCGGCCTTTGCAATCTTCCTGCTGCGCCAGACCTTCATGGGCATCCCCAAGGAGCTGGACGAGGCCGCGCGTGTCGAAGGGGCCAGCACCTTGCAGATCCTCTGGCGCGTCTATGTGCCGCTGGCCCGGCCGGTCTACACCGCCTTTGCGCTGGTGTCGGTGAGCTTTCACTGGAACAATTTTCTCTGGCCGCTGATCATCACCAACAGCGTGGAATCGCGCCCGCTCACCGTCGGGCTGCAGGTGTTCTCCAGCGTGGAGCAGGGCGTGGACTGGTCCACCATCACCGCGGCGACCTTGATGACCTCGGCGCCGCTGCTGATCGGCTTCGTCCTGTTCCAGCGCCAGTTTGTGCAGAGCTTTATGCGGGCTGGGATCAAGTAAGGCGGCGCTCTTGGGGGCAGTACGTTCCACAGAGCCGTCAATGTCCGCCAAGGATCGGGCTGGCGTGGTGCTGTAAGTCAGGAATATCGCGCGTGCCGCGCAGTGTGATGCGCAGCTGCCATGCCTGAAGGAGCAGAACCGTTTGCCACGGTTGCGTGGCAGCGTTTGCCGCCTTGCGGCTGGAGTTGGGTGCCATCCCGGCCGCGACCGCCGGCCGCATCCGCGTCATCACGCCGCGTCAGGGGCGCGAGAACGTGGCACTGCGTTCTTTGTCATATGCCATCGCTGCAGGCTGCCGGCGCCCGCGCCAGCAGTCTGGGTGGAGCGATGTTCCACGTGGCCTGGGCCGGCCCCGGCTACAGCGCCTGCAATGCGAATGTATTCCAGCTGCGTGGGGACGCCCGGGCGCTGGTGTAACCCCTTGCGCTGGCAGCGGTTATCAGCCGTGCAGCACCAGCTGAAAGCCCTCCGCCGCAGACGGTGCCACAAAGTGCTGGCTGATCAGGTCAAACTGCGCATCGCTGGTTTCAAACGGATGCTCGCCCGACGCATTGCGCGCCCGCAGGCGGCGCTTGCATTCGTCGTCGGGCAGCTGCAGCCAGTGCAGCACATGCGGCGCCCCTGCTGCTTCAAAGATGCTGCGCGCCCAGGCGCGGGTGGCGGTGGTGTTGGACGGGAAATCCAGCACCACCGAAGTGCCGGCTTGGAGCAGCGACACGATGTGGGGCTGCATCGCGCTGCGCAGTCTGGCGGACAGCAGCACATAGTCCTGGATCGAGACCAGCGCATCCGGGTACAACGGGGCAAGCCAGGCATCCTCGCTGACCAGCACGGTGCGGGGCTGCGCGGCGAGCTGCCGGGCCAAGGTGGATTTGCCGGAGGCGATCTTTCCGCAGAGCAGGTGCAGGGTGCCGCTAGGGCTACCGGCTGGGGTATCAGGCGCTTGGGTGGTGTTCATTCCATCTCCTTGAAGGGAGCCCCAGAGACGGAAAACCCACCTCCAGGGTGGGTTGCATGCTTGCGTGGCCGCGCGCTATCCCACCGTCGGTTCGACGATGCGAATAATTCGTGGGGCGGTGCACAGAGCCATCAGCGCAATGTAGCAGAAGCCCGGCCAGCCTGCAGCGGTGTGCGGCGTCAATCGCGCCGCTTGGTCAGGCGAATATCGCCATCGCCGATATCGCTCTCGTTGCCCCAGCCCAGGTGGCGGTAGAGGCGCGCGGCGCGGCTGGTTTTGGCTGTTTCCAGCCAGGCCACTTCATGCTGCGCAAACAAGGCCTGCTCGCAGACCTGGCACAGGGCGCTGCCCATGCCCCGGCCTTCGTGGTTGCTGCGCACAAACAGCGCAAACAGGCAGGCGCTGTCCAGGTCCACCATCGCAAAGCCGGCGACTTCGCCTTCGGTCGTGGCGACCCAGGCGCAAGGCGCGCTGCGGATGGCCTCGGCAATGGAGTCGGGGGTTACGCCGACGGCGGCCAGCGCGTCACGGTTCAGGCGGTTCTCGGCGACGGCCAGGCGCACCTGGAACATGGCCGCGACATCGTCCACGGTAGCGGGGCGGATCTGAAAGGAATCTTGGTGCTTGGACATCGCCCGACTATAGGGGCGCTGGGTCTGGCTTAGGGCACTGATACGAAAAATGCCTGGCCCCTGCTGCACAATGGCGGGCGATGGCGCCAGCGGGCGCGGCTATCCACAGAGTTTTCCACATGCAAATACTGACCTGGAATGTGCAATGGTGCTGCGGCCTCGATGGCCTGGTTGATCCGGCACGCATCGTGCGCCATGCGTTGGCGATGGGCACGGGCACGGGCGGCATCGATGTGCTTTGCCTGCAGGAGGTGGCTGTGGGCCATGGCGGGCTGGCGGGCGCACCGGGCGACCAGGTGGCGCAGCTGCAGGCACTGCTGCCGGGCTGGCAGCTGTTCTTTGGCGCCACCACCGATGGGGTGGATGCCAGCGGCCAGCGCCGCCGCTTTGGCAATGTGGTGGCCAGCCGCCTGCCGGTGGCCGAGGTGGCGCAGCACCGCCTGCCCTGGCTGGCCGAGGCCGCTGTGGTCAGCATGCCCCGGGGTTGCCTGGTGGTGACGGTGCGCGACCCGGCCCTGGGCCTGGTGCGGGTGATGTGCACGCATCTGGAGTACCACAGTGCGCGCCAGCGCATGGCCCAGGTGCAGGCGCTGCGGGCAATCCATGCCGAGGCGCTGGCGCAGCTGCAGGCACTGCCCGGTGCGGCAGCGGCGGCCACGCCTTACACCACGCCAGTGCACACCCCGCATGCGGTGTTGTGTGGCGATTTCAACATGCACGCCGGCGAGCCCGCCTATGCCGCGCTGGTTGCAGCCCAGACCGACGGATCCGCGCTGTGGCATGACAGCTGGCCGCTGCTGCATGGCAGTGCGCCGCAGCCGCCCACCTTCTGCCTGTTTGACCGCACCTGGGGGCCCGCGCCAGTGGCCTGCGATTTTGCGCTGGTCAGCGGCAGCCTGTGCAGCCATCTGCAGGCCTGGCACAGCGACAGCGCCACACAGCTGTCCGACCACCAGCCGGTGCTGCTGACCCTGGCTTGAAATATGCGGCCTCGGCCTGCACCTGCGCCTTCTAGGTCTGCCTATGATGGGCAGCAGGAGAGTGCCCCATGACGGAAGACAGCTTGCACATCGTGTGCCCCCATTGTCATACCACCAACCGCGTGCAGCGCGCGCAGCTGGCCCAGCAGCCCGATTGCGGCAGCTGCCACCAGCCCTTGTTCACCGGCGAACCGGTCGCGCTGGATGCCGACAGCTTTGCCAAGCAGCTGGGGCGCAACCACATCCCTGTCGTCGTGGATTTCTGGGCGCCCTGGTGCGGCCCCTGCCTGCAGATGGCCCCCGGCTATGCACTGGCCGCCAAACAGCTGGAGCCCCGGCTGCGCTTTGCCAAGCTCGATACCGAGGCCTATCCGCATGTGGCCCAGCCCTTCAATATCCGCAGCATTCCGACCATGGTGGTGTTCAAGGGCGGCCAGGAGGCCGCACGCATCTCCGGCGCGCTGCCGCCCGGTGAGATCGTGCGCTGGCTGCAATCGGTTTTGTAGCCGCGCAGGGCCATGAAAAATGCCATCCGTCCGGATGGCATCGTTGTCTGTAAAGCGCGTGCGCGCGTGGCCACGCGCACGCTGTGGGCAGATTACAGCTTCACGGCTTGCGGCTTGCCGGTCAGGTAGCCGACCGAGGCGCCAAACTTGTTCTTGTAGTTGGCGTTGATCAGCGGATCGAGCTGGTCCTTGATCTTGGCATGCAGCGCGCTCCAGTCGCCCGGGTGCTGGAAGTTGCTCATGATGTAGGTCCAGCCGTTGGCCTCGTCCACGGCGTGCAGGCCGGTGGATTCGGCGCCCGCAGGGGTTGAGAGGATGCGCGACAGCTGCTTGGTGTCCGCGTTATAGGCCCACAGGAAGTTGTTCACGTGGTTGCCGCTGTCTTCGCCGATGAACAAGGTGCGCATCTTTTCGGAGAACTTCAGGTTGTCCGGGCTGGCGATCTTGTCGGGGTTGGAGGTGTTGCCCAGTGCGTCTGCGGCAATGTCCTCACCCATCATCAGCATGTGCGACTGCTGTGGCACCCATTCGCTGTTGATGGTGGCGCCCTGACGGTCCTTGATGCCGCCGCCCAGGTTGTGGGCCAGCACGCCGCCGGCCTTCACGGTCTTGGGGAAGGTCACGTTGTGCTTGGCATTCCAGGCCTTGTCACCATTGATCATCGAGGTCTGGATGTTGGCCAGTGCCGAGTAGGCGACCTTGTCCTTGATGTTGACGGTGGTGCCTTCCATCTTGGTGAATGCCATCGAGCCGCCGACCAGGTTGGCGTAGCGGTGGGTTTCCAGGAAGGCGGCCGCCTTTTCCATACCCGGCTTGAGCTTGAGCCAGGCGGCCTTGCCGTCCAGGAACACCGCGGTATAGCTGGGGTCCTTGGGGTCGGCCGTCAGCGACTCCATGATGTCGGTCGGCTTGAGGCTGTTAGCGAGCGCTTCGATCTCGGCGCTGGTGGCATGGCCCAGGTGGATCCATTCCATCTTGGCGGTCGAGGTGTCGGTCAGCACATCAGTGTAATGCGCGACGTACAGGTTGCCGGCGGACAGGTCTTTTTCCTTGTCGGCCACGAACATGAACAGGCCGCCATTGGTGTAGTCATCGCCCATCAGCGCGGTGCGGTTGTCGGGCATCACATGGATCAGCTCGTGCGAGATGCGGCCCAGGCAGTAATGCTTCTTGACCGTTCCGGTGCCGTCCTTGTTGACGATGATCTCCGGCAGGTGGCCGTAGTGGTAAGGGTTGGCCGTGGTCTCGTTGCCGTACACATGCTTGCTGAAGGCCTTGAACTGGGCCGAGCTGGCAGCGGTGAACGCATCGGGCTCGTACTCTTCGCTGGACAGGTGGGTGTTCCACGGCGAGAGGCTGGCGCCGCAGGTGATCCACAGGCCGTGGGCCTTGGACATGTCGACGTTGTGGTACTTGACCAGGCTCAGCTTGCCGGTGTCCTGGTCCTGGTCCAGCGTCAGCACGGCGATCGGCGAAGGCAAGGTGCCGTAGGCATCGGCGCCGGACTGGTCCTTGGAGGTGTACTCGAACTGCACGACGGCAAACACGGGCTTGCCCTTGACGCCGTCCACCTTGGCGTCGGCGACCTGGATGATCGACGAGCCATCGGGGCAGTCGGAGAAGAACTGGCGCTCGCTGCCCGCCACCGATTTGTCGATGATCGGCTGGTTGTTGATGTCGTAGTAGCCGCCGGCCAGGATCTTGCCGCCCTTGCCGTCCGCCACCATGTCGCCGGTGACGAAGAACGATTCGTAGGCCAGCGCCACTTCGCGCTTGCTGTCGTCGGCGTACAGGATGGTCATCACGGCGCTGGTCGAGGTGGTGGCCATCGCTGCGGGGTTGGTCAGGTTGGGCGCAGCCATGTTGGAGAAGCTCACCGACTTGAACGCCGCCGTCGGGCCATCGTCGTCGTCACCCCCGCCGCAGGCGGTCAGCAGGCCTGCGGCCGACAGGGAGCTGGACAGAGGCAGCAATGGTGCGCTGCCCAGAAATTGCAAAAGACGGCGACGCGAGGTCAGCACTGCGCTCATATCGGTAACTCCGTGGGGTGTTATGTCGTGTTGGATGCACCACAGAGGCCCATGAGAGATCCGGGCGAACATGCTCTGTGGTGCGCACGGAGTATCGGCGGCGCCGATGGCAGGGGTGTGACGCGGGTGTGTCGTTTTTATGACGATAGGAGCGGGCCGTCTTGCCGCCTTCAGCCGCCAAGCGCCGCTGTGGCCTGCACGCATGGCGCGAGGCGGAGCGGCGCCGCTCGAGGGGAAGTGTGCCCTTTATGGGCCAGCGCAGGCAGTGGCCCCGTAACCAGAAATATTGCCCGCATTGTGGTCATCCGTGTGTAGGAAAAGTGATCTGGTCAAAGCGCCGCTAAGGTGCTAAAACCAAGTCACGATAACGGTTGCCTAGGGAGGTTCTGCAAAACCCTCGCCAAATGGTATGGATGCATTGCGGCCATGGCAGAGAGTTTTGCAGAGGGGTCCTAACAAGTTTGCGGCACGGTCAGCCCCTTGGGTGCCGCCACGGAGGTCGTATGGATGTCATCAGCAACTCTGCCGCCCGCTACGTTCGTCTGCGGGAGGAGGAAATGTCGCTCGACGAGTTTCTTGCGCTGTGCCAGCGTGACCCGATGGTCTACGAGGGGGCGGCCCACCGCATGCTGGCGGCCATCGGGGAGCCGGAGATGATCGACACCCGCAACGATCCGCATCTCTCGCGCCTGTTTGCGAACAAGGTGATCCGCCGCTACCCTGCATTTGCCGAGTTCTACGGCATGGAAGACTCCATCGAGCAGGTCGTGAGCTTCTTCCGCCATGCCGCCCAGGGCCTGGAGGAGCGCAAGCAGATCCTGTACCTGCTGGGCCCGGTGGGGGGCGGCAAGAGCTCAATCGCCGAGCGCCTGAAATACCTGATCCAGAAGGTGCCGTTCTATTCGCTCAAGGGCTCACCGGTCAATGAATCCCCGCTGGCGCTGTTCGATCCGATCGAGGACGGACCGGTCCTTGAAGAGCAGTTTGGCATTCCGCGCCGTTGCCTCAACCATGTGCTCTCACCCTGGGCCGTCAAGCGCCTCGATGAGTACGGCGGTGATATTCGGCAGTTCCGCGTCGTCAAGCGCTACCCCAGCATCTCGCGCCAGATCGGTATTGCCAAGACCGAGCCGGGTGACGAGAACAACCAGGACATTTCGAGCCTGGTCGGCAAGGTCGACATCCGCAAGCTGGAGAACTATGCCCAGGACGATACCGATGCCTACAGCTACTCGGGCGGCCTGTGCTTGGCCAACCAGGGCCTGCTGGAGTTTGTCGAAATGTTCAAGGCACCGATCAAGGTGCTTCATCCGCTGCTGACGGCCACCCAGGAAGGCAACTACAAGGGCACTGAGGGCTTTGGCGCCATACCCTTCGATGGCATGGTGCTCGCCCACAGCAACGAGAGTGAGTGGAAGGCCTTCCGCAACAACCGCAACAACGAGGCCTTCCTCGACCGGGTCTACATCGTCAAGGTGCCGTATTGCCTGCGCGTGTCCGAGGAGGTGCGCATCTACGAAAAACTCATCCGCGAATCCTCGCTGGCCAGCGCTGTCTGCGCGCCCGGCACCCTCAAGATGATGGCGCAGTTTGCGGTGCTCACCCGCCTCAAGGAGCCCGAGAACTCCAGCATCTTCAGCAAGATGCAGGTGTATGACGGCGAAAGCCTCAAGGACACCGACCCACGCGCCAAGAGCTACCAGGAGTACCGCGACTACGCCGGCGTGGACGAGGGCATGTCCGGCATCTCCACGCGCTTTGCGTTCAAGATCCTGTCCAAGGTCTTCAATTACGACAGCACCGAGGTGGCAGCCAACCCGGTGCACCTGATGTATGTGCTGGAGCAGCAGATCGGGCGCGAGCAGTTCCCTGCCGATGTGGAGACCCGCTACACCAGCTACATCAAGGAGTACCTGTCGCCGCACTACGCCGAGTTCATCGGCAAGGAAATCCAGACCGCCTATCTGGAAAGCTACAGCGAGTACGGCCAGAACATCTTTGACCGCTATGTCACCTATGCCGACTACTGGATCCAGGACAGCGAGTACCGCGATACCGACACCGGCGAGGTGTTTGACCGCAATGCGCTCAACGCCGAGCTGGAGAAGGTTGAAAAGCCGGCCGGCATTGCCAATGCGAAGGATTTCCGCAACGAGATCGTCAACTTCGTGTTGCGTGCGCGTGCCAACAACCAGGGCAAGAACCCCAGCTGGACCAGCTACGAGAAACTGCGCCTGGTGATCGAGAAGAAGATGTTCTCCAACACCGAAGAGCTGTTGCCGGTCATCAGCTTCAATGCCAAGGCCAGCGCCGAGGATGCGCGCAAGCACGAGGACTTTGTCACCCGCATGGAAGCCAAGGGCTACACCCCCAAGCAGGTGCGCCTGCTGTGCGAGTGGTACCTGCGCGTGCGCAAGAGCAGCTGAAGCAGACCGAACGGCGCGCCGGGACCGGACGCGCCGCTTCATGGATGGGGGCACAGATGGCATTGCAAATCATCGACCGCAGGCTCTCCGGCAAGAACAAGTCGGTGGGCAACCGCGAGCGCTTCGTGCGCCGCTACAAGGCGCAGATTTCCGAGGCGGTACGCCGCGCCGTTGCCAACCGCGACATCCGCCACATCGAGCAGGCCGAGACCATCACGATCCCGCGCAAGGACATCCAGGAGCCGGTGTTCCACCACGGCCCTGGCGGTGTGCGCGACACCGTGCATCCGGGCAATACCGAGCATGTGCGGGGCGACCGCATCGCCCGGCCCCAGGGCGGGGCCGGCGGTGGTGGTGGCTCGCAGGCCAGCGATGGGGGAGAGGGCGAAGACGACTTCACCTTCACGTTGACCAAGGAAGAGTTCATGGAACTGTTCTTTGAAGACCTGGCGCTGCCGCGCCTGCTGCGCACCCACATTGCCAGTACCTTGCAATACAAGACGCGCCGCGCCGGCTACAGCCATGACGGCACGCCGCACAACCTGGCCGTGCTGCGCACGATGCGCGGCGCGCTGGGCCGGCGCATTGCGCTGACCAAGGCGCCCAACCGTGAACTCAAGGCCCTGCAGGATACGTTGGCAGACCTGCTGGCGCAGGACGATGGCACCAGCGAAGTGGTGGCCGAGCTGCAGCAACGCATTGCCGGGTTGCAGGCGCGCATGGGCAAGGTGGCCTTTCTCGACCCCCTGGACCTGCGCTTTCGCAGCCGCACCAAGGTGCCCGAGCCGAGCAGCCAGGCGGTGATGTTCTGCGTGATGGACGTGTCGGGCTAGATGGACCAGTCCCGCAAGGACCTGGCCAAGCGCTTCTTCATCCTGCTGTACCTGTTTCTCACCCGCCACTACGAGAAGATCGAGATCGTCTTCATCCGCCACCACACCCAGGCGGCCGAGGTGGGCGAGGACGAGTTCTTCCATTCCACCGAAAGCGGCGGCACCGTGGTCAGCAGCGCGCTGGTGCTGCTCGATCAGGTCATCCGCGCACGCTACCCGGTGGCGGACTGGAACATCTACGTGGCCCAGGCCAGCGATGGTGACAACTTTGGCGACGATGGCGGCAACTGCCGCAACCTGCTGGCCGACAAGATCCTGCCGCTGGCGCGCTACTTTGCCTATGTGCAGGTGGCCCCCGACGAGCAAAGCCTGTGGCAGGAATACAGCCAGTTGTTGCCGCTGTTCCCGCATTTTGCGATGCGCAAGGTAGCGGAGCCCGGCGATATCTACCCGGTGTTCCGTGACCTGTTCAAAAAGGAAGGGGTCACGGTATGAATCCGTCGCAATACCCCGTGCTTGCACGGCGCAAGGGCTCCCCGCATTGGAAAGTGCCATTGTCCGCTGACCGCTCGCAGCGCGATGTTCCCGCCACGCCCCGGCCGGCGGGCCAGCGGCCCCGGCAGCCGCTCCCCGACCCCAGCGACTGGACCTTCGAGCTGATCGAGCGCTACCACGCTGCCATTGCGGAGACCGCCGAGCGCTACGGGCTGGACACCTACCCCAACCAGCTCGAGGTGATCTCGGCCGAGCAGATGATGGACGCCTATGCCAGCGTCGGCATGCCGGTGGGGTACCGGCACTGGAGCTATGGCAAGGAGTTTCTGGCCACCGAGCGCCGCTATCGCCGCGGCCATATGGGCCTGGCCTACGAGATCGTCATCAACGCCAACCCCTGCATCAGCTACCTGATGGAGGAGAACACCACCGCGATGCAGGCGCTGGTGATTGCCCATGCGGCCTATGGGCACAACAGCTTTTTCAAAGGCAATTACCTGTTCGGCATGTGGACCGATGCGGGAAGCATCATCGACTACCTGGTGTACGCCCGCGACTTCATCGCCCAGTGCGAGGAAAAGCACGGCTTGGATACGGTGGAGCAGTGGCTCGATTCCTGCCACGCGCTGGCCAACCTAGGGGTGGACCGCTACCGCCGCCCGTCCAAGAAAACCCTGGCGCGCGAGCGCGCCGAGCGTGAGCAGCGCGAGGCCTATGCCCAGCAGCAGGTCAACGAGCTGTGGCGCACCTTGCCTGCGCGCCCCGACAAGAACAGCCCGGTGCAGCACCATGAGCGCTTTCCGAAGGAGCCGGAAGAAAACCTGCTGTACTTCATCGAAAAGAATGCCCCGCTGCTGGAGCCCTGGCAGCGCGAGGTGGTGCGCATCGTGCGCAAGATCGCCCAGTACTTCTACCCCCAGCGCCAGACCCAGGTGATGAACGAGGGCTGGGCCACCTTCTGGCACTACACCTTGCTCAACACCTTGTACGACGAGGGCTGGCTCACCGATGGCGTGATGATCGAATGGCTGTCGTCGCACACCAATGTGATCTACCAGCCGCCTGCCGGCCACCGTGCCTACAGCGGCATCAACCCCTATGCACTGGGCTTTGCGATGTACCGCGACATCCAGCGCATCTGCGAGCACCCGACCGACGAAGACCGGCGCTGGTTCCCCGATCTGGCCGGCACGCCCTGGCTGCCGGCGCTGCACCATGCCATGCAGAACTACAAGGACGAGAGCTTTGTCGGCCAGTACCTGAGCCCCAAGCTGATGCGCGACATGCGCCTGTTCTCCATCCATGACGATGCCAGCGAACGCGAGCTGCTGGTCAGCGCGATCCACAACGAGGATGGCTACCGCAACCTGCGCCAGACCTTGTCACAGCAGTACGACCTGGGCGCACGCGAGCCCAATATCCAGGTCTGGAACGTGAACCTGCGCGGCGACCGCTGCCTGACCCTGCGCCATACCCAGTACCAGGGCCGGCCGCTGGCCGACGATGTGCAGGAAGTGCTCAAGCACGCGGCGCGGTTGTGGGGCTTTGGCGTGCAGCTGGAAAGCGTCAATGGCGATGGCAATGTGCCGGTGCTGCTGCATTCGGTGCCGGCACCGCCGGCTTGACCTGGCGATGCCTCACCCGCCTCAGTAGCTTAGGGCTGCCCGTTAGCAGCGGCTGCGGCAGCGTCGGCCGCCACCATTTGCGCCACTGCCTGGCAACGCGCCTCGTGCACCATCGCGCCAATCTCGGCGCCTTGGCGGCCGGTGCGGGCGGCGCGTTCTGCGACCTCTCTGGTGCTGACGGCTTGCGCGGCGGCCAGCAGGCGCAGCAGCTGTGCGCGTTGCGGGTAGGGCTTGTCTTCCAGCCCCAGCCGCCCCTGCGCATCGCACTGGCAGGCCAGCAGCGCCTGCGCAAAGCGATCGGGTTTGCGGAACGCGTCGCAGCGCTCCAGCAGGCGCACGACGGCAGCGGCTGCAATGCCCGGGCTGCGGTGGATATTGCCGTGCTCGGCGGCGACCACCAGCGCCAGTTCGGCGCAGTCACTGGGCACGCGCAGGCGCTGTTGTACCTGGCGGGCCAGGTCGACGCTGCGCTCCTCATGGCCGATATGGCGGGGCAGCACATCGGCCGGCGTCGTGCCCTTGCCCAGGTCATGCGCCAGGCAGGCCCAGCGCACGGGCAGCGGCGCATCCAGCTGGGCGGCGCGGTCCAGCACCATCATCACGTGGATGCCGGTATCCACCTCGGGGTGGTAGTCGGCGCGCTGGGGCACGCCCCAAAGGCGGTCCAGCTCGGGCAGCAGGCGGGCGAGGGCGCCGCAATCGCGCAGCACTTCGAACATGCGGGAGGGCCAGGCCTCCATCAGGCCGCGTGCCAGTTCCTGCCAGACGCGCTCGGGCACCAGCGCATCGACCTCGCCATCGGCCACCATCTGGCGCATCAGCGCGACGGTTTCCGGGGCGACGGAGAAATCATGGAAGCGCGCGGCAAAGCGCGCCAAGCGCAGGATGCGCACCGGGTCTTCGCGGAAGGCCTCGGTCACATGGCGCAGCACCCGGGCCTGCAGATCGGCCTGGCCGCCATAGGGGTCGGTCACGGGGTCGCTGCCATTCCAGCCGACGGGGGCGGCCATCGCATTGATCGTCAGGTCGCGCCGGGCCAGGTCCTGCTCCAAGGTCACATCGGGCGAGGTAGCGATGCTGAAGCCCCGGTAGCCCCGGCCGGACTTGCGCTCGGTGCGGGCCAGCGCATATTCCTCATGCGTGCGGGGATGCAGAAAGACCGGGAAATCCTTGCCGACCGGCACAAAGCCCTGGGCCAGCATGGCCTCGGGTGTGGAGCCGACGACCACCCAGTCGTGGTCATTCACCGGCAGTCCCAAGAGGCGGTCCCGCACTGCGCCGCCGACCATATATGTTTTCATCGCACGAGTTTACTTGCGTACCGGCTGCACATAGACGCCGCTGTCGTGCAGCTCGCCCTCGGCCGACTCGATACGGGCCACGGCCTGCGGGCCGGCGCGGCTGACCAGCACCTCCAGCAGCGATTCGGACAGCGCCTGGGCAGCGGTGACAGAGGGAAAGAAGGAGGGGCTGTTGACCGCAAACAGCAGGGTTTCATCGGCCGCCAGTGACAGCGGCGAGGCCAGGCTGTCGGTCAAGGCCAGCACCTTGCAGCCTCGCGAACGGGCCAGTTCCACCGCATGCACGGTCTCCTGCGAGTAAGGCGCAAAACTGATGGCGACCAGCACATCGCCCTGGTCGATCGCGCGCAGCTGCATCTCGCGCACGCCGCCCATGCCTTCGAGCAGATGCACCGAGCGGCGAAACAGGCGGTAGACATAGACCAGCGAAAAGGCCACCGGAAAGCAGGCGCGCATGCCCATCACATGCACCTGGCCGGCCTTCTCCAGCAGCTTGGCTGCGGTCACCAGGCGCGCTGCGCTGTGCTGCTCGGTCAGGTCGAGGTTGCTGCGCTGCATCGCAAACATCTCGGCGGTGAGCCGCTTGTCGCGCGCGCGGCCCATCAGGCTGCGGGCCCGCTCACCATACTGGTTGCCCGCTTCGCTGGCCAGGCCCATGTCAGCGGTCAGCGCCTGCTTGAACGGGTTCCAGCCCTCAAAGCCGCAGGTCTGGGCGAAACGCACCAAGGTGGTGGGCGGCACCTGCGCATGCTGGCCGACGGTGCGCATCGATTGGGTCACCACATCGTTGGGGTGGTCGAGCACATAGCGCGCCACTTGCTGCAGCGAAGGGCTCAGGGAGGCAAAGCGGTCTCGCAGTTGGTCGATTACGCCCATGGCGGCGGGTCTTTCTTCAGATTTAGGGAAATCACGGGTAGCTATTGTGCGATATGGAACATATGATCCAAAAAAAATAAAAAAGGAGCAAAAGTTCTGAAACGCCGCAAGGCACTGGCCGGTACCAATGGGGTGCCAGGAGGATGATGGTTATGCAAGGAAAAATGGGTGTGAAGCGTGCGGTGGCACTGGCGGCGCTGGCGTGTGCCTCTGTGGCGGCGATGGCGCAAGGCAGCAGCACGCTGGACAAGATCAAAAGCTCGGGCGCCATCACGCTGGGCTACCGCGAGGCCTCGTTCGGCTTCTCCTACCTGGACGCCAACCTCAAGCCCATCGGCTACAGCATGGACATCTGCGCACACATCCTGGAGGCGGTCAAAACCAAGCTCCAGCTGCCGGCGCTGAAGGTGAACTACCAGGCCGTCACGTCGGCCAACCGCATTCCGCTGGTGCAAAACGGCACGGTGGATCTGGAATGCGGCTCGACCACCAACCTGGTGGAGCGCCAAAAGCAGGTGGCCTTCTCGCCGGACATCTTCCGCTACAACGTGCGCATGCTGGTCAAGAAGAGTTCGGGCATCCAGAGCATTGCCGATCTGCAGGGCAAGTCGGTGGCCACCACCACCGGCACCACGTCGTTCCGCCTGCTGCGCCAGGCCGACCGTGCCAGCAAGCTCGACATCACCAATGTGCCGGGCAAGGACCATACCGAGTCCTTCCTGCTGGTGCAGGGCGACAAGGCTGCCGCCTTTGTGCTGGACGATATCCTGCTGGCCGGCCAGATCGCCAATGCGCGCGATCCGCAGAACTACGAAATCGTTGGCGAGAGCCTGCGCACCGAGAACCAGGCCCTGATGCTGCGCAATGACGACCCGGCCTTCAAGCAGCTGGTGGACGAGACCGTCACCGGCCTGATGCAATCGGGCGAGATGGAAAAGCTCTACAACCGCTGGTTCATGTCGCCGATTGCACCCAAGGGCATCAACATCAACTACCCGCTGAACGCCGAAACGCGTGATGCCTTTGCCAACCCCTCGTCCAAGGGAATCTGAGCGTCCGTTGGAGATTGAACACGGGCCGCGATGAAGCAATCGACGAGGACCAGGGGCCAGGCCCCTGGTCTTTTTGCGCTATTGCGGCACCAGGCCTGCGGCCTTGACCAGCTGTGCATGCAGGCTGATCTCCTGCGCAATGGTTTGCTGGAACTGCTCCGGTGTCGTGGGCGCCACTTCCATGCCCACGTCCTGCAGTTGCTGCTTGATGTCTTCGCGCAGCAAGATGGCCTGCACCTGGCGGTTGAGCGCATCGACAATCGGGCGCGGCGTGCGCGCCGGGGCCAGCAGGCCGATCCAGGTCTGCATCACCATGTCGGGAATGCCGGCCTCCGCCATCGTCGGCACCTCGGCAATCAACGGCGAGCGCTTGTCGCTCATCAGCGCCAGCGCCGTGAGCTTGCCCGATTTGAGGTGGGGCAGGGCTTCGGGCAACGGCGCAAACAGCAGGTCCACATTGCCGCCGAGCATGTCGTTGATGGCGAGGGCGCCGCCCTTGTACGGCACATGCGTCATCTGCAGCTGGCCCCGGGTCTCGAACATCAGCGCCGCCAGATGCTGGGGGCTGCCTTCGCCCGAGCTGGCATAGGTCACGACGGTGGGCTGGGCTTTGGCAGCGGCCAGCACGGCAGCGGCGTTGGGGAATTTCTTGCGGTCCCTGACCACCAGCACCATGGCCTGGTTCGCCAGTTTGGTGATGGGCGCAAAGTCGGCCTGCGGGTCGTAGGGCAGGTCCTTGAAGATGCTTTTGTTGGTGGTCAGAAAGGACGCCGGCGAGGCCATCAGGGTGTAGCCATCGGGGCTGGCCTTGGCAACGGCCGGCAGGCCGATGCGGCCTGAGGCGCCCGCGCGGTTGTCGACGATGAAAGGCTGGCCGGTGCCGGCCTGCAGCTGCTGGCCCACCAGGCGCGCGATCATGTCCACACCGCCGCCTGCGGGCAGGGCGACCACCACTTTGACGGGGTGGGTCGGATAGCTGGCAGTCTGCGCCTGCGCGCTGAAGGCCAGCAGACCCAGCGATGCGGCCAGGCTGATAAGGTGGAGACGACGATGCATGGTGAACACTCCTGAAAAGTCAATGCGTGCAGACCGGGGCGGGATCGGCTTCCTGCAGGTAACGCGCGAGCCGCAGGCGGCTGATGGCCGCAATCTCGTTCAGCGCCAGTTGCAGCTCCCTCTGCCGGGTGTGCCCCAGGCGCTGCTCGAACACAAGCAAGGCCGATGCCAGGCTGTGCTGGCGGATGCAGAGAATGAAGGGAAAGCCAAAGCGCTCACGGTAGGCGCGGTTCAGACCATCCCAACGCTGGGCCTCGGCGGCCTGCAGCTGGCCCAGGCCCAGGCTGGCCTGCTCGTCGGTGGATGCGGCATTCATCGCCCCTGTTCGGGCCAGCTCGCCGCCCAGCTCCGGGTGGCCCGCATAAAAGCGGATGCGCGCCGGTTCATCCAGACCGGCGACCACGGCCAGCATGGCGCTGTGCAAGGCATCGGCGCTGGCAAAGGGGCGCAGCGCCACGGTCTGCGCTGCCACCCAGGGCGCATGCTCCCAGATGTCGGCCATCGCTGCGCAGAAGTCGTCGGGGCTGCAATGGTTGAGGTAGTCAAGGCGTTCAGCAGGTGTCATGCAGGCCATGCTAGGGCTGCAGAGCATTGCCGTCCATCATAGGTTTGGCAATGATGCATGCGCAAAATTAGTACAATCGCGACATTCCGGAGAGACCCCTTATGCGCCATTCGCTTGTACCTACCGCGCTGCGCTATGCGGACCAGGTCGCCCGCTCGGGCTCGATCCAGAAGGCTGCCCGCGAGTTGCATGTGGCAGCCTCCGCCATCAACCGCCAGATTCTGGCGCTGGAGGAGGAGCTGGGCGTTCCGCTGTTCGAGCGCATGCCGCGCGGCATGCGGCTGACGGCCTCCGGTGACGCGCTGATCACGATGGCCCGCCGCTGGCGCCAGGATGAGACCCGCATGGTGGCCGAGGTGCGGCGCATTCAGGGCATCCACCAGGGCCATGTGTCGCTGGTAGCGATGGACAGCCATGCCACCGGCGTGTTGCCAGCGCTGGTCGAGGCGCTCAATGCCGAGCACCCGCTGGTCAGCCTGTCCGTCGAGCTGAGCACCCCCGACGATGCCGAGACCGCGTTGATGACCGGCAAGGCCGACCTGGCCGCCATCTTCAACCTGGCGCCACGCCGTGAGCTGCTGGTGCTGTGGAAAGCCCAGCTGCCGCTGGGCTGTGTCGTGGCTCCGGGCCATGCGCTGGCCGGGCGCAAGACCGTCAGTTTTCAGGAGGCCACCGCCTACCCGATCGCGCTGCAAAGCCGCGCCATCACCATCCGCCGCCTGCTGGAGGCGCAGTTCAGCTGGCTGTTCAAGGATGCGCGGGGCTTTGTCGAAAGCAATTCGCTGCAACTGGTCAAACAGCTGGCGCTGGGTGGGCAGCGCCTGATCTTTACCTCGGAGCTGGACGTGGCGCCCGAACTGGCGGCCGGTGCGCTGGTGTTCATCCCCATTCGCGACCAGGGCGCCGAGCCGCAGGACATCAGCGTGGCGGTGGACGCTACCCGGCCGCCGGGCCCGGTGGTCAAGCTGGTGGCCCAGCAGCTGATCGCGGCCTTGCAGGCCAGCCTGGACCAGGCCCGCCAGCCCCGTCACTCCAGCACTTCGGTCTAGGAACCCGTTCAAAGTCTGCAGGGCGCTCAGCGCCATGCGCTGCGCCGCTCGGTTCGCTGCGCGCCGTTGTGGCCGATCCCGCCGCAGGGGCCGAGGGGCTTGCAGACGCTGCTTGAGCCATGATGTATTCACCAACCATATAAGCTCTTTGCATTAGCAGCACTTCCTCGCTATGCTGCCGGGCTGGCCTCAGAGGCCGATCCAACATATGACAAAGAGGGAGGGGGGTTATGTGGACAACCATTGGCGTGGTGCTGGTGACCATGGCATTGACGTTTGCCGGTCTGTGGGTGCTGCTCAAGTTCGGCATGCGCTGGTATTTTTCGCGCATGCTCAGGCACGCCCAGGCGCTGGGCAGCGCCCCGCAAGGTGTGGTGGCGCGCATCACGATGCAGTTGGACAAGCTGCAGTTCAGCGACCCGCAGGTGCGCAAGGTGATAGAGGAATGCAAGGCCCTCGGTTATGCATCGGCCGGGCGCTACACGGTGGATGAAATGCCTGGTGTCAAGATCTGGGCGGGCACGCATGCGCAAAACGGCAGTCTGGCCTTGGTGCTGGAGCTGGCGGACCGCTATTTCTCTGCCGATGTGATCCGGTTCTATGGGGAGGGCGCCGCGCTGGGGGCGGGCACCAACCCGGTGTTCCAGGCCGACCACTATCCCCGCCATGTCCAGTACCGCCAGTTTCCGCGCGATACGGCCATGCAGGAGCTGACGCAGTGGCTGGAGGCCCAGCCTTCGCCCTCTGCGGTGGTCGCTGCCACCCCCAAAAATCTGCGCCAGCTCAATGCCCGCATGTATGCGGAGATGATGGATTTTCAGCTGGCGCAACCCATGCCCGGCCTGGAGGCCTGGAAGCGCATGGCGTTGCAGGATGCCGCTGCCGTGGGCAGTACCGTGCCGACCTTGACCGAGCAGCAATGGCAGGCCGTCTACGATGCACAACGGGAGAGCCAGCAATCAGCCACCGAAGAGGCCCTGCAAGACCATGTGCTGCGCAGCGGGCAGGTATCGGCTGCGCAGTGGCAGGCGATGGCCCATGGTCTGGTCTATGTCTATGCGCACCTGCGTGCAGACGAGGTCGCAGAACGCGCATTGCGCCGCAGTGCGTGGACGGCCGATGTGCCCCAGGTGCAAGCGCTGCTGCGCCAGAACCTGGCGCATGCCGAGCTGTTTGAAGCGGTCCAGCGTTTGCTGCCGGAGGACGAACGTTTTGCCTACCTCATCAGCGTCAATGCCCCGCTGAATGCGCGGGTGTACCGGCCGCAGGCTTTGTGACACCACGGGGAGGCTGGCGGCCCTCAGCGCTCGGCGCGGTAGGGCTCGTCCACCGCGACAAAATCCTGCTCGGCCAGCGCCGCATCGATCCAGGCCTTGACGCCGGGCAATTGGTGCACGCGCTCGATATAGGCGGCGATCTCGCCGGGGACCGGCAACTGGTAGGTCTTGAGGCGCGAGCACACCGGCGCGTAGTAGGCATCGGCGATGCTGAATTGGTCAAACAGCATGGGCCCGCCATGCTGGGCCAGCAGGTGACTCCACATGCTGCACAGGCGCTCGACGTTCTTGCGCACGGCGGCGTTGTCGCGCCAGACGATCCGGCCGACCTCGGCCAGATCGGCTTCGATGTTCATCGGGCAGGCGCTGCGCAGTGCGGTGAAGCCCCCGTGCATCTCTGCGCAGATGCTGCGGGCGCTGGCGCGGGCCGCCTTGTCCTGGGGCCAGAGCTGCTTGTCCGGGAACTGCTCGGCCGCGTACTCGGCAATCGCCAGGCTGTCCCAGACGCTGATATCGCCATCGCGCAGCAGCGGCACCGTACCGGTGGGGCTGATGGCCGTCATCGTGCGCTTGAACTCGGACTGGCTGTCAAAGCCATCAAAGCGGATCAGCTTTTCCTCGAACGGGATGCCTGCCTGGCGCAGCAGCACCCAGGCGCGCATGGACCAGGAGGAGTAATTTTTGTTGCCGATATAAAGCTGCAGCATGATCTCAATTGATTAATGGATGAAAACGTCCGGGGCCCTGTGCAGAACTCCCGCCCTATGGAACGAGTGCGGAGCATCCGCTACCGCGCTCAGACCCCGGCAGGGGATGTGCAGAGGGTGCCAGGTTTGACACCGCAGGCACAGGCCCCCAAGGAGCGTAGCAATCCCTAGGACGCGCCCAGCGGCCACACCACGCCGTTGTCATTGAGGATGGCATCCAGCGGCAGGTCATGGGCCTCGGGCTCGAAGTCGTCGACAAAGCCGTTGGTAAAGCCCAGGCCGACGGCGAAGGGGCGTGGCTCCAGCGCGGCCAGCGTGCGGTCATAAAAACCGCCGCCGTAACCCAGGCGGTAGCCACCCGGGCCATAGCCCACGCAGGGCACAAACAGCAGGGTCGGCACCACCAGTTCGGTATTTTGCGGCTTGGGGATGTCGTAGGCGTCCATCTCCATCGGGCAGCCGGGGTACCAGGCATGGAAGCTCAAGGTCTTGTGCTGCTTGTTGACGACGGGCAGGGCGATGCGGCGCAGCTTGGGCTCGTCCATCAGCGCACCGTCTTCCTTCCAGCGGTGCAGCGCTGGCAGCGGATCAAACTCGCCTTTGATCGGCCAGTAGGCGCCGATGACGGCATCCTGGCGTTCCATCAGCCAAAAACGCAGCACTTGCTGGAGCTGTTCGGCGCGCTCCAGACGATCGGGCATATGCAGACGCTGTTCGATGAGCGCTTGGCGCACGGCTTTTTTATCCATTGCAAATATCCCTACAGAAACACGCTGGGTCAGCCATTCTGACACCCAAAACTGCTGCTCCCGGCAAATGGGTTACCGTGAAAACCAGGTATCGTGGGGACCGCTTGGGGTGGATTCGGTAAGGGCATGTAAGCGGATGCCTCGGATTGCCGACCTTGTGGCTGCCGGCGGCAGTGGCGGTGTGTATGATTTTAGGGTTCACCTGGGCGCCGCTGGATAGCGCCGCCGTCTTGCAACCTGGAGCGGCTATGCGTCGGAATGTTTTCACCCCCTTGATGGCGGCCTTGCTGGCCTGCAGCGCCTGGCCGCTGGCTGCGCAGACGATTTTGCAGGGCGCGACGGCCGCGCAGACCTCGGTGCAAACGCCTGTGCAACTGCAGTCAAGTCCGTCGGTCAGCAGCGGCATGGTCAATGACGATGTGATCGTTGACATGCAGCAGGCCTTCCGCAAACGCGAGAAGAACAAGCTCAACCAGCTGCTGCCCAATGCGCGCGGCCATGTGCTGGAGCCCTGGGCCGCCTACTGGGAGCTGCGTGCCCGCCTGAACGAGGCCACGCAGGACGAAGTGCAGGCCTTTCTGACCCGCTGGGCCGGCACCTACCAGGAAGACCGGCTGCGCAACGACTGGCTGCGCCTGTTGGGCCAGCGCCGCGACTGGAGCAATTTCGATGCGATGTACCCGGCGTTCCGCATGGGCGACGACCGCGAACTGCGCTGCTATGCGGCAGTGATCGATCTGGCCAAGGGCGGCGAGCGTGAGGCGCTGGCCAACACGGTCAAGAGCAATTGGTATGCGCAGCGCGATTCGGAGGATGGCTGCAACCTGGCGGCGTCCGAGCTGTTTTCTGCCGGCGGCCTGCAGGCCGATGACATCTGGCGCAGGGCGCGCCAGACGATGGAGGCGGGCCGCCCCCGCGCCGCCCGCGCTGCGGTGGAAGTGGTCGCCCCCATGCAACTGCCCGCGTTTGCCACGATGCTGCAATCGCCCAGCAAATTCCTGACGGCCCAGGCCAAGACGTCTTCGAAGGAGCAGCAGGAGCTGGCCACGTTGGCGCTGATCAAGCTGGCCGCGGACAACCCTGATGGCGCAGCGACCTTGATGGAGGCCCGCTGGAACGAGCTGCTGACGCAGCCGCGCCGTGACTGGGTCTGGGGGGTGATCGGCAAGACCCAGGCGACGCGGCTGTCGCCCGATGCGATGACCAGCTTCGCGAAGGTCGGCAAGGATGCCAACCTGAGCGACGACCTGCTGGCCTGGAAGACCCGCGCCGCGCTGCGGGCCGGCCAGTGGCAGCAGGTGCGCAAGAGCATCGAGGCGATGAGCGCCGAAGAGCGCGAAGACCCGACCTGGATGTACTGGCAGGCCAAGGCCTTGCAGGCCGGGCGCATCAGCGAGGCGCAGACCCAGCAGTCGCGCCAACTGCTGCAAAAGATTGCCGGGACGCAAGGCTTCTACGAGCAGCTGGCGCAGGAAGAGCTGGGCCAGCCCATCGTCATCCCGGCGCAGCCGGTGCCTATCGATGCGCAGGCGCGTGAGTCGGTGCGCAGCAATGCGGGCCTGGCACGTGCGCTCTATGCGATCCAGCTGGGGCTGCGCAGCGAAGGCGTGCGCGAGTGGAACTACATGACCAATCTGCACCAGCGCGGCGGCATGGACGATGCCCAATTGCTGGCCGCTGCCGAGCTGGCCTGCCAGCGCCAGATCTGGGACCGCTGCATCAACACCAGCGAACGCACCAAGACGGTGGTCGATGTGGGCCAGCGCTACCCGATGCCGTTCAAGGAGGCCGTGGTCAGCCGCTCGCGTGAGATCGGGCTGGATCCCGCCTATGTCTACGGCCTGATCCGCCAGGAAAGCCGTTTCATCATGGATGCGCGCTCGGGCGTGGGTGCCTCGGGCCTGATGCAGATCATGCCGGCGACCGCCCGCTGGACCGCCCGCAAGATCGGCATGACCGATTTCACGCCGGCCAGCATCAACGACCGCGACACCAATATCACGTTGGGCACCGCCTACCTGAAGCTGGCGCTGGACGATTTCGACGGCTCGATGGCGCTGGCTGCCGCTGGCTACAACGCCGGCCCCGGCCGGCCGCGCAACTGGCGCAATGGCCCGGTGCTGGACGGTGCCATCTGGGCCGAGAACGTGCCCTTTGCCGAGACGCGCGACTATGTGAAAAAGGTGCTCTCCAACACGACCAGCTATGCGGCCATTCTGACCGGCCAGCCCCAGTCGCTGCGTGCGCGCCTGGGCTCGGTGGGCCCCAAGCCCGAGGGCGAGCCGGACCTGTCCAAAGAGCTGCCCTGATAGCGAGAGGCTTACTGGTTGACCAGCAGCGCGCCCTCGCGCCGTGCGGCGCCTGAGCGCTCCAGGTCGGCCACCAGCGATGCATGCCACTGCGCCAGGTCCTGGTCGGCAAAGTAGCGCTGGTGCAGCAGGCCGTAGTAGGGTGTGGCGGCCAGCCAGGCCTGCACCTGCGCCAGCGGCAGTTGCTGCCATTCCAGCAGCTTGTACTTGAGCAGCACCTTGGCGGCATAGAGCGCATGGCGCTCGGGGCTTTGCACAAAGCGCTCCAACCGCTGGCGCGCGGTCTGCAATGCGGTGGCCACATCGCTGAACGCACTGCCATGGCCGGGCAGCACCAGGCGGGGCTGCAGGTGCTCGATCACATCCAAGGTGGCAGCCACCTCGTCAAAGGCCGCGGTGCCCTCGATCTCCGGAAAGACCACGCCAAAGCCGTTTTCCCAGAGCGCGTCGGCCGAGATCAGGGTGCGCGAGGCGGGCTCGAACAGAATCACCGAATGCGGATCATGGCCGGGCGCCGCATGGATTTGCCAGCGCTGCTCGCCCAGCGGGGTATCGGTGCCGGGCTGCAGCACCTCGTCCATCCGGAAACGCGGGCAGTCCTGGCCGGTGGGGCGGTAGCTCAGCTGGTGCTCGTCCCAATCGGCGACGGCCTGCGCATGGCCGGGTGCAATGCCTGTGCGGGCCTGGGGCCAGCGCTGCTGCAAGGCGGCATTGCCGCCGCAGTGGTCGCTGTGCAAATGGGTGTTGACGATGCGCTGCAGCGGCGCGCCCTGCAGGCTGGCCTCAAGGAGGCTCACGGTCTGCTCGGCATGGCTGCAGTAGCCGGTGTCAACCACCGCCGTGACGCCGCGCACAAACACGGCATTGTTGGCGGACAGCCAACCACGCTCAAGGAACTGGAGACCGGCGGGCAGCGGCAGGGCGGAGGCGGGCATGGTGGGTCTGGCGGCGGGGGTGAACATGGTCTGACCCCCCAGCCTAGCAGACAAGCACCGGCGGCGCATGGCCGGCTGGCACCCAGGCGTCAACGGGGCCGCTGCGCAGCAGTGGGAGCCAGCACAAAGGGCTGGCCAGCCTGCTCGGGCGCGGCCAGCGTATCGGACTCGTCCTTGAGCTGCACGCCCGAGAGCTGGCGCTGGCGCGCCTGCTGCATCAGGTAGTGCAGCTTGTGCACCGCCTGCACATAGCTCAGCCCCTGTTCGCGCACATTGGAGATGCAGTTGCGCGACTCGTCGGTCATGCCCGGGCGGGGCTGCCAGGTCATGTACAAGCCCATGCTGTCGGGAGAGCTCAGGCCCGGGCGCTCGCCGATCAGCACCACCACCAGCGAGGCGCCCAGCGCCGCCGCTATCTCATCGCCCAACGCCACCCGGGCATTGCGCACCACGCTGATCGGGCCGATGCGCCAGTGCGTGGCCAGTGCCGGCAGCATCTGGCGCAGAAAGGGCCGCGCATTGCGCTCGATCGCCAGCGATGACAGGCCATCGGCGACGACGAACACCACATCGGCCGGGGCGCCCGGCAGGCCTTGGAGCAGGCTGCGCGACGCCGTGTCCAGGCGCCGGCCCAGATCCGGCCGCTGCAGGTAGGTGGGGCGGTCCTGCGCGGCGCTGTGCAGGCGCAGGACCGGCTGGCCCGGCGGTGCCAGTGTCTGCAGTTGCTCAGCCAGCTGTTCCATATCCACTTCGGTATGCACGGCCATGCGCGCCTGGGCATGGGCCAGCGCAAAGTCCAGATGCGCGCGCGTAGGCAGGCTGGTGCCGGCGCGTCCCAGTGCAATGCGGGCGCTGGTGAACTGGCGCAGGCGCTCCCAGGGGTTGGGGGTGACGGTCGCGCTCGCGGGCTCGGCGGCGGCGGGCAGCGGTGCGGGGGCGGAGGGGCGTGGGGACATGGGCAGAGGTCAGTTGAGCTGGGCCAGCGCTTGCGAGAAGGGGACGGGCAGGCCATCGGCCAGGCGCAGGCCTGGGCC
This sequence comes from Comamonas sp. SY3, assembly GCF_041730275.1. Taxonomy (NCBI): domain Bacteria; kingdom Pseudomonadati; phylum Pseudomonadota; class Betaproteobacteria; order Burkholderiales; family Comamonadaceae; genus Comamonas; species Comamonas sp. SY3. Next base: position 30,039 of record NZ_JBGTYN010000007.1, read on the forward strand.
CCCGGACTGGGCAATGCCCATGGTCTGCAGCCAGGCTTCGAACTCCGGCGTGGGCCGCAGGCCCAGGGTCTTGCGCAGGTAGAGCGCGTCGTGGAAGGACGTGGTCTGGTAGTTCAGCATGATGTCGTCCGAGCCCGGAATGCCCATGATGAAGTTGATGCCGGCCACGCCGAACAAGGTCAGCAGCACGTCCATGTCGTTCTGGTCGGCCTGGGCATGGTTGGTGTAGCAGATGTCGCAGCCCATCGGCAGGCCCAGCAGCTTGCCGCAGAAATGGTCCTCCAGCCCGGCACGGATGATCTGCTTGCCGTCGTAGAGGTACTCGGGGCCGATAAAGCCGACCACGGTGTTGACCAGCAGCGGCTGGAACTTGCGCGCCACCGCATAGGCACGCGCCTCGCAGGTCTGCTGGTCCAGCCCATGGTTGGCGCCGGCCGACAGCGCGCTGCCCTGGCCGGTTTCAAAGTACATGGCGTTGTTGCCGACCGTGCCGCGCGCGAGGCTCTGCGCCGCGTCATAGCCTTCTTGCAGCAAGGCCAGGTCAATGCCAAAGCTGCGGTTGGCATCCTGCGTACCTGCGATGGACTGGAACACCAGGTCCACCGGCACGCCCCGGCCGATGGCCTCGATGCTGGTGGTCACATGGGTGAGCACGCAGGACTGCGTGGGAATGTGGTACTGCTGGATGACCTCGTCGAGCATGAAGAGCAAGGTGCTGACGGCGGCGATGCTGTCGCTGGCCGGGTTGATGCCGATGACGGCATCGCCATTGCCATACATCAGGCCGTCGAGCAGGCTGGCGGCAATGCCAGAGGGGTCATCGGTGGGGTGGTTGGGCTGCAGGCGGGTGGACATGCGGCCGGGCAGGCCGATGGTATTGCGAAAGCGGGTGACCACGCGGCATTTCTGCGCGATCAGGATCAGGTCCTGGTTGCGGCAGAGCTTGGAGGTGGCGGCCACCATCTCCGGGGTCAGGCCCGGTGCCAGTGCGCTCAACGCGGCTTCATGGGCGGCATCGGACAGCAGCCAGTCGCGAAAGCCGCCCACCGTCAGGTGCGCCACCGGGGCAAAGGCGGCGCGGTCATGGCTGTCGATGATGAGGCGGGTGACTTCGTCGCTCTCATAGGGCACGAGTGCCTCTTGCAGGAAGTGGGCCAGCGGCAGATCGGCCAGCGCCATCTGCGCGGCGACGCGCTCGGTGTCATGCCGGGCTGCGACGCCGGCCAGGTTGTCGCCCGAGCGGGCCGGTGTGGCCTTGGCCATCAGCTCGCGCAGCGATGCAAACACATGGCGTTCGGCGCCAACGGTATGGGAATGGGGCATGGTTGCAGCGCTTCCTCAGGGGGTTGTCTCGCCGGGGGCGTCGGCCACCAGGTGGTGGCGGCTGTACAGCGCAAAGTAGGCGACGAAGACAGCGTATACGATGACGGCGCCAATGAGAACCCGGGGATCGACCAGAAAACCGGCCACCACGGCGATGCAGGCCAGCACCAGCGCGATGCCCGAGGTGAACACGCCCCCCGGGGTGCGGTAGGCGCGGGGCAGGTTCGGCTCCTTGATGCGCAGCCAGATGTGCGCGGCCATCATCATCACGTAGGAGATCGTGGCGCCAAACACCGCAACGAGGATCAGCAGATCGCCCTGGCCGGTCAGCGACAGCGCAAAGCCGATGGCGCCGGGCACCAGCAGCGCCAGGTAGGGCGTTTTGCGCTGCGTGGTCAACGACAAACCCCGGGGCAGGTAGCCGGCGCGGGACATCGCAAACACCAGGCGCGAGTAGCCGTAGATGATCGAGAAGAAGCTGGCAATCAGCCCGGCCAGGCCGACAAAGTTGACGAAGCGGCTGATCCAGCTGGGGCCACCCAGCACCTTGCTCGATTCGAGCGCCTCGACCAGCGGGTTGCCCGAGTTCGTCAAGGCCGCTGCACCGGCGCCGCCCGGTGCCAGCACCAGGATCAGGCCGCAGAACAGCACCAGCACGGCGATGGCGCCGATCAGGCCCCTGGGCAGATCGCGGCGCGGGTCCTGCGCTTCTTCGGCGGCCAGCGGCACGCCCTCCACCGCCAGAAAGAACCAGATGCCGTAGGGGATGCAGGCCCAGATGCCCAGGTAGCCAAACGGCAGGAAGTCGCTCGCACCCCAGGCGTCGGTGGGGGCGATGTCGAACAGGTTGCTGACCTGGAAATGCGGCACCATCGCGGCGATGAAGACCACCAGCGCAACGACGGCCAGCGCGGTAACGGCAAAGATCAGGCGCAGGGCCTCGCCGGCGCCATAAATGTGGATGCCCAGAAAGACGGCATAGAAGCCCAGGTAGACCATCCAGCCATCGATGCCGAACAGCGACTGGCAGTAGGCGCCGATAAACGTGGCAATCGCCGCCGGGGCAATCGCGTACTCCATCAGGATTGCCACGCCGCAGAGAAAACCGCCCCAAGGCCCAAAGGCGCGCCGCGCAAAGCCGTAGCCGCCACCGGCCGTGGGGGCGATGGTGGCCAGCTCGGCGAGTGCAAAGCACATGCAGGTGTACATCGTGGCCATCAGCGCCGAGGCCACCAGCAGGCCACCCCAGCCGCCGGTCTTGAGGCCGAAGTTCCAGCCGGCATAGTCGCCCGAGATGACATAAGCCACGCCCAGGCCGACCAGCAGCAGCCAGCCGGCGGCGCCGCGCCGCAGCTGGCGCTGCTCGAAATAGTTGCTCGGGTGCGCGGCGCTGGCGCCTGCAGGGGGTGCGTTATCGGCCATGGCCTACCTCGTGAACTGTGGTGCTTCCCATGGTGGCAAGAATGCGGGCTGCGCTCTATCCGATTTCGGCAAATCTGGATCAGGGGAAGGCTGGGTTGACCTTGGTCCGCTTTTTGCATGACCATGCCGGTATGCCTCGCCACGCCACAGCGCCTCCATGTCCTTGAGCGCCCCTTGTCCATCGCCCACGCTGAGCAGCCGCCGGGCGGAGCACAGCGCCGCTGCAGGCGCGCCAGCGGCGCAGGTGGCGCAGACCTGTGATGTCGACGAGCAGGCGGCCCTGCTGCAAGGCTGGAACCAGCGCTATGAGCAGCTGTCAGCGGGCAGCTTCGAGGGCCGGGTGACCAGCCTGCATCTGAGGCCCATCCAGGCCTGGCGCGAGTTCTCCAGCCAGGCACTGCACCAGACCGGGGCATTGCGCGCCGGGCAACTGGCCATCGGGCTGCCCAGCAGCATTCCGGGCAACACCATGTTCTGCAACCGCTCCTGCAGCGAAGGGCATGCGATTGTGTTTTCGGGCGATGGCCCCTTCGAGTTTGTCTCGCCGGGTGGCCTGGAGATCATTGATTTTGTCGTGGAGCAGGGAAGCCTGGAGCCCTACCTGACCGCCAGCGAGCGCGAGCAGCTGCAGGCCCAGCTGGCGCAGCCGCATCTGCGGCCGGTCTCGGCCCATGAGCGCTGGCGCCTGCCGATTCTGCTGTCCGACATGCAGCAGTGCCTGGCGCAGACGGCGCCCGGGGCCTTGCCGCCCCAGCAGCTCGACGAGATGGCCGGCGATGTGCTTGCCGCCATTGCCGCCGTGCTGCGCGATGGGGTGGGCAGCGAGGCCGATGAACAGCTGTCGTACCAGCGGCGTGCGCATATCGTCAGCCTGGCGCGGGAGCGGGTGGTGGCGACCGGTGCCGATGGCTCATTGACGGTGGAAGACCTGTGCCAGGCGCTGGCGGTGAGCCGCCGGGCCTTGCAATACTCGTTCCAGGAAGTGCTGGGCATCTCGCCGCAAAGCTATCTGCGCGCGGTGCGCCTCAATGGTGCACGCCGCGCGATCAAGCAGGGCAGCAGCGTCTCCGACGCCGCACTGGCCTGGGGCTTTTGGCACTTTGGCCGCTTTGCGCAGGAGTACAAGGCGCTGTTTGCCGAGCTGCCGTCCCAGACCTGCAAGCGCTACCGCTGAGCGGCGCGCGCCTGGTATCAGTCGCGCGCGTCTGCTGCCAGCTCCGGCAGGCCGCGCAATGCGGCATACACGGGGGTGAAGTCGCCTTCGGTCATGTCAAACAGCTGCTGGAAATCGTCGATGACGAAATAGGTCTGCTGGTAAGTGTCGATCTTGTAGCGGGTGCGCATCGTGCGCTCCAGCGACAGCGGCAGGCGCTGGGGCAGCGGGCTGTTGACGGCATGCTGCAGCTCACCCGATGAGCTCAGGATGCCGGCGCCATAGGCGCGGATCTCCCCTTGCTCGCGGATCAGGCCGAACTCGATCGTGTACCAGTACAGGCGGCTGAGCATTTCGCAGGCGCCCAGGCGCTCGGCCTTGAGCCCGCCCTGGCCGTAGCGCTGTACATAGTCGGCAATCACCGGGTTGAACAGCAAGGGCACATGGCCGAAGAGGTCATGGAAGATATCGGGCTCGACCACATAGTCGAACTCTTCGGGCTTGCGGATCCAGTCGGTGACCGGGAACTTGCGGTTGGCCAGCAGGCTGAAAAATGGCACCTCCGGGATCAGGCCCGGTACGGCCACGATCTCCCAGCCTGTCGCCTGGCGCAGGCGCTGGTTGATGTCTTCAAAGCGGGGAATGCGGTCTTCAACGCCCAGCGAGGGCAGCGCATCGATGAAGGCCTGGCTCGCCAGCCCCGGCAGCAAAGCCTTTTGGCGCGCATACAGACGCCGGTAGGTGTCGTGGTCGGCCTCGGTGTAGGCGGCGTAATCTTGCGCGCAGGTGTAGTCCTCCTGCGCGCGGCTGTAGTCGCCGCGGGGTGGGCGGTCGGATTGTCCATAAACCACAGGTGCTTGTCCCATGCTGTGCTCCTTCATTTTTTATAGAGACCAGCCGGGCACCCGCAGTTGATGGGCTGCAGGCGCTCAGTTGGCCTTGATCTTGATCGTGTTGATCAGAAACTGAAACTTGCGTCCTTCCTGCGAAACAAAGTGCGACAGCTCCTTGAGGCGCATGTCTTCCGGGCCAATGCCCATCTTCAGGTATTCGGCCTTGAAGCGCGGGTCGGTCAGCGCACCTTGGAACGCGTAGGCGTACTTCTGTGCTTCCTGGTCAGGCAGGCTGGCGGGCGCAAATACCCCGAACCAGGTGGACACATCAAAGCCCGGCACCGCTTCGTTCACCGGCGGCACCTGGGGCAGGGCGACATTGCGGTCCGAGGTCGTCACCGCCAGTGCCAGCAGTTCGCCGGACTTGATCAGCGGCAGGGCCGAGGCCAGGTTGTCGAACACCACATCGATCTCGCCACCCAGCAAGGCCTTCTGGGCCGGTGCGGCGCCGGCATAAGGCACGCTGGGCATCTGCAGGTTGGCCAGCGACTTGAGCATCTCGCCGGAGATATGGCCGATACTGCCGTTGCCGCCCGAGCCCATCTTCAACGTGCCGGGGTGGCCCTTGATGTAGGCCACCATCTCCGAGGTGGTCTTGATGCCCAGCTGGTCGGCGCGGCTCTTTTTCATCACCAGCACGTTGGGCACGCGCGCTACCAGGATCAGCGGCTTGAAGTCCTTCTGTGCGTCGTACTGGGGGGGCGTGCCCAGGTAGGGCAGCACTGCATGCGTGGCAACCGCGCCCATCAGCACCATGTTTTCCTGGGGCTTGGCATGGGCCACCAGTGCTGCGCCGGTGGCGCCGCCCGCGCCCGGCTTGTTGGCCACCGTGATGGCGCCCAACTGCTTTTCAGCACCCTGGGCCAGCAGGTGGGCCGAGGTGTCCAGCGGGCCGCCGGCGGGGTAGGGGACCACGAAGGTCAGCGGCTGGCTGGCGTTCTGCGCGCTGGCAGCCAACATGAAACCAGACAGAATGGCGGCGAAGGTGACGGAGCGTTTCACAATTGTTTCCAGATTGATAAATCGCTCCGCAGTATAGAGAGGCCGCATGGCAAATTAAGGAATATCAATGCTGCGACCGTTCAATTTTTCCTATAGCACCCCACGGCGCATCTGATCGAGCTCAATGCTCTCGAACAGCGCCTTGAAATTGCCATTGCCAAAACCGTCGTCGCCCTTGCGCTGGATGAACTCGAAGAAGATGGGGCCGAGCTGGTTTTCGCTGAAGATCTGCAGCAGCAACTTCTGGCCGGTGCCATCGATCAGGATCTTGCGCTTTTTCAGCTCGGCCACGTCCTCGCCATGGTCGGGCAGGCGCTTGTCGACCAGCTCGTAGTAGGTGTCGATGGTGTCGAGCAGCTTGACGCCGCCGGCACGCAACCGGTCCACGGTTTCATAGAGGTTGTCCGAACCCATCGCGATGTGCTGGATGCCTTCGCCGTTGTACATATCCAGGTATTCCTGGATCTGGCCGGCCTTTTCCTTGCCCTCTTCGTTGATGGGGATGCGGATCTTGCCGCAGGGACTGGTCATGGCCTTGCTCTTGACGCCGGTGACCTGGCCTTCAATGTCGAAGTACTTGATCTCGCGGAAATTGAACAGGCGCTCGTAGAAGCCGGCCCATTCGTCCATGCGGCCACGGTGCACGTTGTGGGTCAGGTGGTCGATATAGGTCAGGCCATGGCCATGCGGGTTCAGCGCTTCCTCGGCGCTGACGCCGGGCAGCGGCTCGAAGTCCACATCGAAGAAGCCGATGTTGCCGATGTCACCGGCTTGTGCGCCGTTCTTGCCGCGCCAGCGGTCCACCAGGTAGATCAGGCTGTCGCCAATGCCCTTGATCGCGGGGATGTTCAGCTCGCCCGGGCCGGCCTGGCCGGCATAGCCCCAGGCGCCCAGGCCCAGTGCGCGTTCGTAGGCGGCCTTGGCATCCTGCACGCGGAAGGCGATGGCACAGACGCTGGGGCCGTGGAGGCGGGCAAAGCGCTGGGCAAAGCTGTCGGGCTCGGCGTTGATGATGAAGTTGATCTCGCCCTGGCGGTACAGGGTCACGTTCTTGTGGCGGTGGCGCGCGACGGGTTTGAAGCCCATCGATGTAAAGACCTTGCCCATCGCGACCGGATCGGGTGCGGCATATTCGATGAACTCGAAACCGTCGGTGCCCATGGGGTTGTCCCAGGTCGTGAACTCAATGGTCTGGTGGGGAATGGCGGCGGTCATCGCGGGTCTCCTGTGGATCGTCTCTGGTGGCGCCAGCATCGGCTGGCTGCTGTGGCTCCACTGTACCGGCCTTGGTGCGCAGCATTTTGGCGATTTATCCCAGTATCATCGCATGTAAAGCCTGTTTTATGTGATCTTGCCGGAAATCAAGCATTAAAATTGCGTGATCCTGTTGTGTCGCGCTGCTGCGGTGCAGCAAAACCATCCGGACCTTTGCCATGACCACCACTGCCTACCCCCTGGACAAGCTTGACCGTGCCATCCTGCAGCGCCTGCAGCTCAATGGCCGCGAGACCTATGACGTCGTGGGCGAGCAGGTGGGCCTGTCGTCCAGCGCAGTGCTGCGCCGGGTCAAGCGCCTTGAAGAGGTGGGTGTCATCGAGCGCTATGTGGCGCTGGTCAAGCCCGAAGCGGTGGGGCTGTCGATGACGGCCTACCTCAATGTGCGGCTGGAGAAGTTCACCGAGGCGAGCAAGCGCAACCCGCTCGATCTCTTCCGCGCCAGCGTGCAAAGCTGGCCCGAGGTGGTGGAGTGCGTGGCGCTGACCGGCGACATGGATTATCTGCTGCGCGTGGTCGTCGCCGACATGGCGCACTACAGCCGCTTTGTGTTGGACACCTTGCTGCGCCACCCCGCCGTGCAGGATTGCAAGACCAGCTTTGTGCTGGACCGTGTCAAGCTCACCACAGCTTTGCCAGTGCTGCCCGGGGTCTGAGACCTATTACTTTTTGCGCCAGCGCAAACCGCGCTGCAATCGCCAGGCCGTTGAGCGGCCCGTTGAACTGCATGCTCCAGTGCCCGCGCCCAGCGCAAAGCCGCATGGCTGCGGGCGTTGAATACCCTTTGTAAGCGGGGGGTAAGCCATAGGCACGAAATATGCTGCATCGCAGCATGATTGATAATACGCGGGTTAACCCGTATATTTACCCCATGATCACGACGAAAGAATGGTTCCCTTCATCCGTTGCGAACGGCATGATGGCGTTTTTCCCCTTCTTTGGCCGGTGGGGCGAGAGCCCGCAGCAGCCCGACGGCAAGAAGCCACGACCTTCCGCCTCTATGGTTCCTATCCGCGCCCTCAGCGAGCGTCACCGCCCACGCATCCTCGCCCACCTGCTGAGCCTGGATGCGCAGGACCGCTATCTGCGTTTTGGCTACCAGGCCAGCGATGCGCAGATTGAGCGCTATGTGGACGGGCTCAACTTCGAGCGTGACGAGATCTTTGGCATCTACAACCGCAGTCTCAAGCTGATTGCGATGGCCCATGTGGCCTATGCGCCGCCGTCGTCGGACATGGCCAGCTGCGCAGAGTTCGGCGTCTCCGTGCTCAAGTCCGGCCGGGGCAAGGGGCTGGGCAGCCGCCTGTTCGAGCGCGCCGCGATGGACGCCCGCACCAAGGGCGTGCAGATGCTGTTCATCCATGCACTGTCGGAGAACACCGCGATGCTGAAGATTGCCCGCAAGGCCGGCGCCACCGTGGAGCGCGATGGCTCCGAGTCCGAGGCTTATCTGAAGCTGCCGCCCGCAGGCTTTGACACGCGCATGGCCGACCTGGTCGAGGACCAGATGGGCGAGATGGACTACCAGTTCAAGAAGCAGGCGCGCCAGTTCTGGGATTTCCTGTCCACCGTGCAGGAAGTGCGCCGTGACGTGCAGCAAGGCAGGCACAAATCGGGCCAGTGAGCGCCCGCGAGGCAGTGGTGGGGGTGCTGCGGTGCTGAATAATTCGGCAGCGATTTCGGAGGAAATCCGCAATCCGTTATGCTGATCGCTTGTTTCACTACCGCACGTCCTGCATTCCAAGACAGTGTCAGACCCCCATCCCTCGCGCTTCCCTGACAAGGAAGACAAACGCACCTTTTTTCAGAAGGTCGCCGAACTGATTCACCCGGCTCCGGACTCTCCGGACGAGTTGATCGAAACCCTGGCAGAAGCCGAAAGCAACGATGTCATCAACGCCGACTCCCGCGTGATGCTGGAGCGGGTCATCCGCATGGAAGACATGACCGCAGGCGATGTGATGGTGGCCGCACCGCGCATGGACCTGGTCGACATCGAGGCCGACTACGAGTCGGTGCTGCACACCGTCATCAACACCGCGCATTCGCGATTTCCGGTGTTCCAGGGCGAGCAGGAAAACATCATTGGCATTCTGATGGCCAAGGACCTGCTCAAGCTCCAACGTTCCCCCCAACTCAATCTGCGTGCGCTGCTGCGCCCGGCGGTGTTTGTGCCCGAGAGCAAGGGCCTCAACGACCTGCTGCGCGAGTTCCGGGGCAACCGCAACCACCTGGCCATCGTCATCGATGAGTTTGGCCGTGTTGCCGGCCTGGTCACGATTGAAGACGTGCTCGAGCAGATCGTCGGCGAGATCGAGGACGAGTTCGACCTGCCCGAGGACGAGGGCGATATCTTCGCGCTGGCCGATGACACTTTCCGCATCTCGGGCGATACGCCGGTCGAGCGGGTGGCCGACGAGTTCAAGGTGGTGCTGGAGAGCAGCGACCCCGATGAATCGTTTGAGACCATTGGCGGCCTGATTGCCCATGAGCTGGGCCATGTGCCCAAGCGCGGCGCCCACATCATGCTGGGCGGCCTGCACTTCGAGGTGCTGCTGACCAAGGGCGGCGCAGTGCGCTGGTTCCGCGTGCAGCGGGCCGCGCCGGTATCGGACCCGGCCGCAGACGCCTGAGCCAGCGCCGGCCAGGCGCCCATACCGACTGCAGCCAGGCAGCCAACCATGGCAGCGAATCTCGGTTCGCTGCCATTTTTTTATGGGCGTTCGCTGTGCCTGCCCCGTGTTTGGCCTTGGCGGCAGGGCTGTAGCGCAGCCTCCCTAAAATGCTGCTCCATGCCCATTTCTCCACAAGCCCCCAACTTGGCGCCTGCCACTGACCATGCCGCCACGGCAGCCCAGCCGGTTTGGCCGGCCCTTGCCGCCCCGCATGCGGCGCCTCAGGACCACTGGATTGAACAGCTGGGCCGCCGCCGCAATGATGACTTTGCCTGGCTGAAGTACATCCCCGAGACCGGCACGCGCAGCATGGACCAGCTGCCCGAGCCTTTGGGCAGCCTGCTGCAGGCCGAGCGCCGGTATGCGCAGCAGATGCTGGCGCCGCTGGCCGCATTGGCCCAGGGCTTTTACGACGCGATGGCGGCCCATGTCTGCAGCACGGAGCTGGTGCCGCCTGCCGCGCTGCAAGGCTGGGTTTACAGCAGCCGGCCAGGGGCGGGCGGCCAGCGGGTCTTTGTGCGCAGCCATTCGGATGGCCGGGTGCAGACCCTGGTCGACGAGGCCGTGCAATCGCAAGGCCAGGTGTATTACCGCGCCACCGACCACCAGGCCAGCCCCGATGACCGCTACTACGCCTGGGCCGAAGACCTGATCGGCAATGACCGCCACCGCATCTGTGTGTTTGACACCCATACGGGCCAGACCCAGGTGCTGGTAGAGGGCGACGCCTTTGGCTATGGCGGGCTGACTTTTTCGCCGTCGTCGCAGGACCTGTTCTGGATCTGGCGCGATGCGCACAGCCGGCCCTCGCGCCTGTACCGCAGTGCGCTGCAGGGCGGGCAGCCGGTGCTGGTGCATGAGGAATCAGACCCGGCGCTCTTCATGCGCGTGGCGCGCACAGCGGCCAACGGTTTTGTGGTGCTGAGCCTGTTCGGGCCGGACACCAGCGAGGTGCGCCTGATTGCTGCTGGCCAGGAGCATGCCGCGCCCCGCGTGCTGCACCCGCGCGAGCGCGGCATCCGTTATGAGGTCAATGAATGGGATGGCAGCCTGGTCGCGCTGACCAATGCCGGGGGCGCCACCGACCGCCAGATTCTGCGGCTGGACCCGGCGCAGCTGCAGCCGCAGCACACCTTGGCCCCGCACCGGCTGGGCGTGCCCATCACCATGATGCAGCCCTTTGCCAGCACCCTGGTGCGGCTGCAGCGCGTCGATGGCCTGCCCCAGCTGGTGCTGCTGCAGCGTGACGGGAGGGAGACCACCATCGGGTTTGACGAGCCCGCCTACAGCCTCGAACTTTTGCCCGGCCAGCACTGGGATGCCAGCCATGTGCGCATCAAGCACCAGACGCCGGCCCAGCCGCCGCGCTGGCTGGACATCCGCCTGGCCGACGGCCAGATCACCGACGTGGGGCGCGAGACCTGGAGCGGGGTGGATCCGGCGAACTACCGCATCGAGCGGCTGCAGGCCCGTGCCGATGATGGCCAGTGGGTGCCGCTGACGGTGCTCTCGCGCAAGGACATTGATGCCAGCCAGCCCCAGCCGCTGCTGCTGACGGGCTATGGCGCCTATGGCATTGCGCATGAGGCCTCGTTCTCGCTGCCGGCGCTGGCCTGGGCCGATGCCGGCTACCGCTATGCGATTGCCCATGTGCGGGGCGGCTCCGAGAAAGGCCATGGCTGGTACCAGGGCGGCTGCCGGGAGCACAAGCGCAACTCGTTGACCGACTTCATCGCCTGCGCGCAGCATCTGCAGCGGCTGGGCTACAGCACGCCGCAGCAGACGGTGGCGCACGGCATATCGGCCGGCGGCCTGCTGGTCTGCGGCGCGATGAACATGCGGCCCGGGCAATGGGCTGGCGTGATTGCACAGGTGCCTTTTGTCGACATGCTCAATACCATGAGCGATGCCGGCCACCCGCTGGTACCGCTGCTGCGGCCGGATTGGGGCGATCCGCTGTCCGATCCTGCCGCCTATGACTACATCGCCGCGCTGTCACCCTACGAGAACGTGCGCGAGGCGGCGTATCCACCGCTGCTGTGCACGGCGGGCTTGAAGGATGACCGGGTGCCTTATTGGGAGCCGGCCAAGCTGATCGCCAATGTACGCCGCCGCTCCACCAGCACGGCACCGGCCTTGCTGCTGCTGAACCCGGACAGCGGCCACCAGGAAAGCGACCAGCAAGAGAGTGTGCTGGGCCAGGCGGCGCGCCTCTGGGCTTTTGCCCAGCACTGCGCATTGGCCGGCAAGCCGCCAGCCGTTTAGACCGGGGGGCACGCCCGGGGGCGGTTGCGCTGAAACAGCGCCCAGGCGCACCAGGCGGACACCAGCAGCGCCGGCACTGCCGTGACCGAGATGGCACTGAGCAAATGCCCCTGCACCACCCAGGTGGAGATAAAGCCCGCCAGCAGCGGGCCCAGCGCGCTGAACACCGAGACCACAAAGCTCCACAGTGCAAAGATGCGGGCGCGCAACGCGGCGGGGGTGAGGTCCTGCAGCATCGTCGGCACCAGCGCATTGGCGGTGCAGGTGATGAAGAGAAAGAGCCCCACCACGACAAAGGCCTGCGGCAGCGATGCGGTGGAGAACAGCATCAGGATGGCCGGGATGGCCAGCAGCGCGCAAACGCCCATGACGAGCGGGCGCACCGCCTGGCCCAGGCGCCGGGCGAGCCAGCGGTCCAGCCCGGCCACCACCGGCAGGCAGCCCAGGGTGCTGACCAGCAGGATCGGGCCCATCACCTCGCCAATATGGGCGGGCGTGGCCTCAAAGCGCCGCTCCAGCGCCAGGGCGATCAGCTGGTTGAGCCCTTGCACGGCAATCATCAGGCTGCCGGCAATACCGACAAAGAGGCCGATGGGCTGCCAGCGCGCACGCAGGAACTGGCGCAGCGAGGCACCGCTGGCCCCATCACTGCTGGCGATGTAGCGCGGCGGATCGGCGGTGAGCAGGCCCGCCAGCAGCAAAGGCAGGCCAGCCGCCGACAGCAGCAGGAAGGCCTTGCGCCAGGCGTCCAGATCGCCTGGAATCAGCGCGACGGCCGCGTTCTGGATGTCACCGGCAAAATAAAAGCCTGCGCTGGCGCCGCTGGAGACCAGGGCCGCAAAGCCCAGGTTGGCCAGCACGCGGTGGCGCTGCGGTGCCAGGTCGGGGATCATCGAGTAGACCAGCGGCACCATCGCAAACTCGGTGATACCGGCGGCCGAGCAGCCGAGAAAGAAAAGGGGGAAGTTGGGCGCCAGCGCACTGAGCACCATCATCGCGGTGGAGGCGGCAATCAGGCAGAGCAGCACGCGCTTGCGCGAGAAACGGTCGGCAAACCGCGCCAGCGGAATCGCCAGCGCACTGCCTACCAGCACACCGGCCAGGCCCTGCAAGGCGCCAATAGCGGCATCGCTGATCGCAAAGCTTTTCTGGATGGCCGATAGCGAGATGGCCTGCAGGCCATAGTCGCTCATCTGCACCCCGGCGGTAAGGCCCAGAAAAACGACCGTCAGCAAAGCGCGAACGGACCACTGCGCGGGTCCGGTGCCGGCGGCAGAGGGGGCGGCACTGCCGGAAGAAGTCGTCATGGAAAAGGAGGCAGAGAAGAAGCCACATCCAGTGCCGCGGGCGCTGCCCGCAGCACTGGCACGATGCATTCCATCTTAGTGGCTTACTTCCACTGGTACTGCAGCTGCACATCGACGGTGCGGCCACCGCCGTAGTAGCAGTAGAAGTCACAGCCGCTGACATAGGTCTTGTCGGTCAGGTTGCGGGCATTGAGTTGCAGCGCCCATTCGCGGCTCAGGTCGTAGCGCACCATCAGGTCCAGCAAGGTGTAGCCGGAGATGCGCTTGCCAGGGCTGTAGCGCTGGTCTTCGGTCTGGCCGTTGTAGCGGGCACCGGCCGCCACCGTCAGCTTCTGGCTGTTGGCCAGGCTCAGGCTGTGGCTCAGCCACAGGCTGACCTGGTTGTCCGGAATCAGCGGCGTGCGCACGGTCTGCGTGGTCGAGATGTCCTGCTTGGAGTTGTTGTGCGTGTAGGCCGCCTTGACCGCAGTCGCCGCACCCAGCTTGAAGTCGCCTTGCAGCTCGATGCCCTTGTTGGTGCGCTTGCCCGATTGCGTCTGGATGTTGGAGGCGTCCGAGATCAGCGCGTTCTTTTCCTTGATGTCGAAGTAGGCGAGGGTCAGGGTGCCATTGAGCCAGGTGGGCTCCATCTTCAGACCGATTTCGCTTTGCTTGCCTTCGTAAGGCTTGTAGGTCACGCCTTGGCTGTCCACACCGGCGATGGGCTTGAAGGATTCCGAATAGCTGATGTAGGGCGAGACACCGAAGTCGGTGATGTACATTGCGCCCAGGTTGACGCTGTTCTTGCTGACGTCGTAGGCCGCATCCGAGCCGCTGACCGAGCCGGTGTTCTTGGCTTTGTCATGGCGGAAGCCGAGGTTGAAGTTCCAGTGGCTGCCGACGCGCAACTGGGTGGAGGCATAGGCGCCCCACTGCTTGGAGTGCAGGCCATAAGGCGTACCGGTGATGTCGAAAGGCGCGCCGTAGACGGGGTTGAACATGTCCAGCCCCGGCACGAAGCCGAAGCCGTTGTTCAGGCCATCGGTATCGGACTTGAGGTAGTCGATACCGAAGGTGGGCAGCAGCTGGATGCTGTCGGACAGCTTGAGCTTGCCAGTGATGCGGTTGTCCAGGTAATGGCTCTTGGAGGTGCCGTCGGTGTAGGTGTAGCCGCGCGACAGCGTACGGTCGCCGTCCGAGCCATAGGCAAAGGTGTTGACCTGGTCCAGATCGAGGTGGGTGTACTTGTAGTTCTGCGTGAACTTCCAGTCGCTGTTGATCTGGTGGCTCAGCAGCCAGCCCAGGCTGGACTGGGTGCGCTTGAGGTGGTCCACACCGGGCTCGCCCGCGTTCAAGCGGCGGTCGATGCGGCCATAAGGCGTATCGGTGATGGTGCCGTAGGCGGGCAGGAAGCCGTTGGTGGGGCGGCCATCTTCGCGCTGCACGCTGCCCAGCAGGGTCAGCGAGGTTTGGGGCGTGAACTCCATCGTGACGCTGGGAGCCAGGTAGTAGCTCTTCATGTTGGTGTCACGCTGCTGGCCGTCTTCGCGGCGTGCCTGCGCTACCAGGCGGTAATACACGGTGCCATCGGCATTGGCGATGTCGTTGTAGTCAATGCCGGCGCCCAGGCGCTTTTGGTTGCCGACTTCGGTGTTCAGCTGCAGCGCGCGCTCCTTCTTGGGGCGCTTGGTCACCAGGTTGACCACGCCGCCGGACTCCGAGGCACCAAAGACCAGCGAGTTGGCGCCCTTGACCACTTCGACCGTTTCGACACCAAAGATTTCTGGCTTCCAGACAAAGTAGCCATTGGGCGACGTAGGCGTGCCATCCAGCGACACCGAGGCGTCAAAGCCACGGATCTTGAACCACTCGACCTTGTTGTCCGCACCAAAGGGCTCGCTGACCACGCCGGCCTGGTACTGCAGCGCCTGGTCCAGCTTGCGGGCACCCAGCGCGTCGATCTGGTCCTTTTGCAGCACGGCACTGGAGTTGGGCGCATAGAAGTCCAGGCTTTGCAGATCGTTGACCGAGCCGATCACGGTCACGGTCTCCAGCGTGGTACTGGGGGCGCTGGCCTGAGCCGGGGTTGGCGCCGTCTCTGGGTTGTCTACGTTTTGTGCCAGCGCAGGGGCGGCAAAGCCGATAGCGCCGATGGCCAGCAGAACGGCGTGGACCACCGGGGTGTAGCGTGCGTATTGCATGGTGTTCGGGAGGGGGGAGGGGAGCGTGAGGAGGATAAGCAGTTTGTAATTTTATATTGCAATCGATAATTATTCTCAAATGCATTCTCTTTTGTCGCTAATTCGCCGCATTTGCCTCTTTCTATCGGGTGTTGCTGGGTGGGGTGGCTGTTGCTTGCGCGGTGCCCCGCTGCCGCAGGCACTACGCAGGGGGATCGCGTATAGTGCGCCCAGCGGCCGTGCCCGTAGAGCGCGCGGTGGTGTTCCCTGCCAACCCTGATCGACCTGTGCCCGCTTCCTATTCTTCCTATTCCCTGTTTGAGTCACCGCGCCGCTTTCCGTGGTGGTGGGTCTGCCTGGCCTTGATGGCCGGGGTCCTGCAAGCCTGGTCGTTGGCCTGGCCCTGGCATACCGGTGGTTTTCCGGGCCACCATGGCCAGCCGCTGTGGTGGCTGCAGTGGCTGTCGCTGGCGATGCTGCCTGCCGCGCTGCTGCGTGTGCAGCGGCCCTGGCATGGGGTGTTGATCGGCTGGGCCTTTGCCTGCGCCTGGCTCTGCGCCACCTTCTGGTGGCTGTTCATCTCCATGCATACCTACGGCGGACTGCCGGCACCGCTGGCGGTTCTGGCGGTGCTGGGCCTGGCCGCTTTTCTGGGGCTCTACTACGCGGTGGCCTGTGGCTTGTTCGTCGCTTGGCGGGGCGAGCGGCTGGCGGGTGCGGTGCTGCTGTTTGCAGCGCTGTGGTTGCTGGCCGAGCTGGCGCGCGGCCAGTGGTGGACCGGATTTCCCTGGGGCGCGGGCGGCTATGCCCATGTCGAGGGACCGCTGGCCAGTCTGGCGCCCTGGATGGGGGTCTATGGCATTGGCGCGGTCGCATCGGCTGCTGCGATGTGGCTGGCCGGACTGCGCGGCGCGCATATCGCCCGTTGGCCAGGCTATGCCGCGCTGGTGGCAGTGGCCGGGGTACTCTGGCTGGCCCAGCGCCTGCCCCAGGCGCCGGTGGCGGCGGCGCCCAACAAGCCAGTATCGGTGGCCTTGCTGCAAGGCAATATTTCGCAGGGCGAGAAGTTCCAGGCCAGCTCGGGCATTCCGATGGCGCTGGCCTGGTATGCCCAGCAGCTGCAGCAAAGCCAGGCGGACATGGTGATTGCGCCCGAGACCGCTATCCCCGTGCTGCTGCAGCAAACCCCGCATGGCTACTGGCAAGAGCTGCAGCAGCGCTTTGCCAGCGGCCAGCAGGCCGCGCTGATCGGTGTGCCGCTGGGCGATTTTGAGCAGGGCTATACCAACTCGATGGTCGGCCTGGTGCCCGGCCAGCCCGAGGCCTACCGCTATGACAAGCACCACCTGGTGCCGTTTGGCGAGTTCATCCCGCCGATGTTCCGTTGGTTCACCGATTTGATGCAGATTCCGCTGGGCGATTTCAACCGCGGCGGCATGAACCAGCCCTCGCTGCCCTGGGCAGGCGAGCGCTGGGCGCCCAACATCTGCTATGAGGATCTGTTTGGCGAAGAGCTGGCCAGCCGCTTTGTCGACAATGCACAATCGCCGACGATCATGGTCAATGCCAGCAATATCGCCTGGTTTGGTGATTCGATCGCGATCGACCAGCATTTGCAAATCAGCCGCATGCGGACCCTGGAGTTGGCGCGGCCCATGCTGCGTGCCACCAACACTGGCGCCACCGCCGTGATCGACCGGGCTGGCGTGGTCCAGCAGATCCTGCCGCACCAAAGCCGGGCGGTGCTGCAGGCGCAGGTGCAGGGCGTCGATGCGGGCCCTACCTGGTTTGCCCAGTGGGCGGGCCGGTGGGGGTTATGGCCGCTGTGGGGCCTGGGTGTGCTGGTGGTGTTGGCGGCCTGGCTGGGCCGGCGGCGCCGGTAAAGCACGCGGCACCGTGCAAATGCAGATGCCGTCTTAAGAAAGCACGTTACCAGCAGATGGCGGCACCTCTCCGGGAGGCTTGCCGCCCCGGCACTACCCCAACGGGTACCCGTTGCAAATGTAACTGCTGTTAAAAAACGCAGATAGCCGGGGTTTGGTGGACAAAGCACAGCGCACTCCACGGCTTTGTCTCGCACGTTCGGGCCCAGAAGCGGGATAATGCGTACCTGCAGGTAATGGTGCCTGGGCACCATCAGAGAAATGCGGCGGAGTGACCGCCACCAGAAGTTGGACTGACAATGGCTGAATCTTTTTCCTATGAACAACTGATCGCCTCCGGTGAGGGCAAGTTGTTTACCCCTGAAAGTGGCCGTTTGCCACTGCCGCCGATGCTGATGTTCGACCGCATCACGGAAATCAGCGAAAACGGCGGCGCGCACGGGCTGGGAAAAATTGTGGCCGAGCTCGACGTCAATCCCGACCTGTGGTTCTTCAAGTGCCACTTCCAGGGCGACCCGGTGATGCCTGGCTGCCTGGGGCTTGACGCGATGTGGCAATTGATCGGCTTTTACCTGACCTGGCTGCGCCTGCCAGGCCGGGGCCGCGCCCTGGGTGCCGGTGAGGTCAAGTTCACCGGCGAAGTCGGCCCCGACGTGAAGCTGGTAACCTACGAAATCGACATCAAGCGCGTGATCAAGCGCAAACTGAACATGGCCATTGGCGATGCACGACTGCTCGCCGACGGCAAGGAAATCTATGTCGCCAATGACCTGCGTGTGGGGTTGTTCCTGCGCGAGGGCGACGGCAAGGAAAACGCAGCATGAAGCGTCGGGTGGTTATTACAGGGGCCGGCATCGTCTCCTGTATCGGTGTGGGGCTGGAGGCCGTGGAGACTTCGCTGCGCGAAGGCCGCTCCGGCATCGATCACATGCCGGTGTTCAAGGAAATGGGCCTGCGCAGCCAGGTCGCGGGCATTCCGCGCATCAATGTTGAAGACTTCATTGATCGCAAGCAGCTGCGCTTCATGGGAGATGCTGCCGCCTACGCGCAGATCTCGCTGCAGCAAGCGATTGCCCAGGCAGGCCTGTCACCCGAACAAATCAGCCACCCGCGTACCGGATTGATCATGGGCTCGGGCGGCGGCTCGCCGGCCAACCAGATCGAGGCGGCCGATACCCTGCGTGAAAAAGGCATTCGCCGCGTCGGCCCCTACCAGGTCACGCGCTGCATGGGCTCGACCGTGTCGGCCAACCTGGCGACCAATTTCAAGATCAAGGGCATCAACTACTCGATCACCTCGGCCTGCTCGACCTCGGCGCACTGCGTGGGCGCAGCCGCCCAGCAGATTTCCTGGGGCATGCAGGATGTGATGTTTGCCGGCGGCGGCGAAGAGCTGTCCTGGGGCCTGGCCATCCTGTTCGATGGCATGGGCGCGATGTCCAGCAAGTTCAACGACGACCCGACCAAGGCCTCCCGCCCCTATGACACCGACCGCGATGGTTTTGTCATTGCCGGCGGCGGCGGTGCGCTGGTGCTCGAGAGCCTGGAGCATGCCCAGGCCCGTGGCGCCACCATCCTCGGTGAGATCGTCGGTTTCGGCATCTCGTCGGACGGTGAAGACATGGTGGCGCCTTCGGGCGAAGGTGCGGTCGCCGCGATGGCCCAGGCCATTGAAGGCCTGGACGCCCCGATCGACTACATCAACACCCATGGCACCTCCACCCCGGTGGGTGATGTGCCCGAGCTGCACGCGATCCGCAAGGTGTTTGGCGACCGTATTCCGCCGTTCTCGTCGACCAAGTCACTGACCGGCCACTCGCAGGGCGCCACCGGCGTGCAGGAAGCGATCTACAGCCTCATCATGCTGATGAAGGGCTTCATCGCCGGCTCGGCCAATGTGGACCATCCCGATCCCGCCGTCGGTGATATGCCGCTGGTCACGAAGGCGCGAGTGGCGGAGTTGAAGCAGGTGCTGTCCAACAGCTTCGGCTTTGGTGGCACCAATGCCTGCCTGGTGCTCAAGCGCTGGGATGCTGCCTGACCGGTCCCCCTCCACAATCCCTCTGACCAAGCGCCTTCGGGCGCTTTTCTTTTGCGGGCGCAACAGTGCCTGGGCTGCTATCAAAATGAGATCGCTGATGCAGCACAGGCGCGGCTCCAACACCCGCCAGCGCGGGCAGCCTGCGGCGCCCGGCGGTGCTGGCCCCTGGTGCGCTCGGCTATCGCCGCCCAGAGCGCGGCTGAAAGCACTAAAATCAAATGTTTTTGACCGCTTTGCTGGTGCAGACAGGCAGCAAGGCATGCATGCAGTCCGATCTTGCCGCTGCGCGCCCACTTCGCGGGCCGCCAGCAGCAGGCTGCGTCCACCACCAGACTCTCCATGTTGAATTTCCAACAAATCATTTTGAAGCTGCAGCAGTACTGGGCCGACCAGGGCTGCGCGCTATTGCAACCTTATGACATGGAGGTGGGTGCAGGTACCTCGCACACCGCCACCTTCCTGCGCGCCATCGGCCCCGAGCCCTGGAAAGCCGCCTATGTGCAGCCCAGCCGCCGTCCCAAGGATGGCCGCTACGGCGAGAACCCCAACCGCCTGCAGCACTACTACCAGTTCCAGGTGGTGCTCAAGCCCGCGCCAGCCAACATCCTCGACCTGTACCTGGGCTCGCTCGAAGCGCTGGGCTTTGACCTGAAGAAGAACGACATCCGCTTTGTCGAAGACGACTGGGAAAACCCGACCCTGGGTGCCTGGGGTCTGGGCTGGGAAGTCTGGCTCAACGGCATGGAAGTGACGCAGTTCACCTATTTCCAGCAAGTGGGCGGTATCGATTGCAAGCCCGCGACCGGCGAGATCACCTACGGTCTGGAGCGCCTGGCCATGTACCTGCAAGGCGTGGACAACGTCTACAACCTGCAGTGGACCGACGGCCTGACCTATGGCGATGTCTACCACCAGAACGAGGTGGAGCAGTCCACCTACAACTTCGAGCATTCCGATGCGGAGTTCCTGTTCCAGGCCTTTGGCGCCCATGAAAAGCAGGCCAAGCTGCTGATGGAGCAGCAACTGGCGCTGCCCGCCTATGAACAAGTGCTCAAGGCCGGCCACACCTTCAACCTGCTCGATGCGCGGGGCGCCATCAGCGTGACCGAGCGGGCCGCCTACATTGGCCGCATCCGCAACCTCGCGCGCGCCGTGGCGCAGAGCTACTACGACAGCCGCGAGCGCCTGGGCTTCCCGATGGCGCCGCGCGAGTGGGTGGCGCAGATCCCGCCCAAGGCTGCTGCCTAAACACCCCCGCCGCGCTGCCCATGCCCACGATCTTCACGCATGTCGCCGTACCGGTTGCCGCAGCGCTGGCGCTGGGCAGCCGCCGTGTGCCGCCCAGCATGCTGCTGGTGGGCGCGCTGGCCGCGATTGCGCCTGATTTCGACGGCATTCCCTACCAGTTCGGCAGCGCCGGCAGTGGCATCTGGGCCCACTGTGGCATCACCCACACGGCCCTGTTTGCACTGCTGATGGGCCTGCTTGGCCTGCGGCTGGCCCGCTGGTGGAATGTGCCGCGCCTGGCCGGCTTTGCCTGGGTGTTTTTCTGCACCTTGTCGCACCCCTTGCTGGACATGATGACCAGCGGCGGCAGCGGCATTGCCTTGTTGTGGCCGTTGAGCTCCGAACGTTTTTTCAGCCCTTGGCGACCGATTGCCGTCTCGCCGATCGCTGCAGACCGCTTTTTCTCGCAGCGCGGTGTGCAGGTCCTGGTCAGTGAACTCTACAACGTATGGTTCCCGCTGCTGACCCTGGGCCTGTCCATCTTCGCGCTGCGCCATACCCGGAAATCCTGATGACTTCCTCTCCCAATCTTCTGGTTGAACTGTTTGTTGAAGAGCTGCCCCCCAAGGCGCTCAAAAAGCTGGGCGACGCTTTTGCCCAGGTGCTGCTGCAGCAATTGCGTGCGCAGGGCCTGGCCGGTGACGGCTCTCAGCTGACGGCCTATGCCTCGCCGCGCCGCCTCGCTGCGCTGATCAGCGATGTGCTGCCGCGCGCCGCTGATAAGCAGGTCTCGCAAAAGCTCATGCCGGTGGCCGTGGGCCTGTCGGCCGATGGCCAGCCTACGCCGGCCCTGCTCAAGAAGCTGGCTGCGCTGGGCGCCGACGCCTCGGTGGTGCCGCAGCTCAAACGGGCCCAGGACGGCAAGGCCGAAGCGCTGTTCTACGACAGCACGGCCGCTGGCGTCAGCCTGGCCGAAGGCCTGCAAAAGGCGCTGAGCGAGAGCATCGCCAAGCTGCCCATCCCCAAGGTCATGACCTACCAGCTCGAAGGCAACTGCGAATTGCCCGGCTGGAGCAGCGTGCAGTTTGTGCGCCCGGCGCACGGTCTGGTGGCCTTGCATGGCACCGAGGTGCTGCTGTCGATCGAAGCGCTGGGCCTCAAGGCCGGCAACACCACGCATGGCCACCGCTTTGAAGCGCTGGTGGATCCGCTGGTGATCAGCGATGCCGACAGCTACGCCAAGACCCTGGCCGAGCAGGGCGCCGTGATTGCCAGCTTTGACGAGCGCAAGGCCGAGATCCTGCGCCAGCTGCAGGCCGCAGCCGAGCGCGTGGGCGGCGGCGTCAAGCCGATCGACGATGAAGCGCTGCTGGACGAAGTGACCGCCCTGGTCGAGCGTCCGCATGTGCTGGTCTGCGCCTTCGAGAAAGAGTTTCTCGACGTGCCGCAAGAGTGCCTGATCCTGACGATGAAGGCCAACCAGAAGTACTTCCCGCTGCTGGCTGCCGATGGCGCGCTGACCAACCAGTTCCTGGTGGTGAGCAACATCAGCCCGGCCGATGCATCGGCGGTGACCGGCGGCAACGAGCGCGTGGTGCGCCCGCGCCTGGCCGATGCCAAGTTCTTCTTTGACCAGGACCGCAAGAAAACGCTGGCCTCGCGTGTGGAAGCGCTGGACAAGGTCGTCTACCACAACAAGCTGGGCACCCAGGGTGAGCGCGTGCAGCGTGTGCGCGCCATTGCCAAAAGCATTGCGCAGCAGCTGGGTGCCACCCAGCTGGGCAAACAGGTGGACCAGGCTGCGCAACTGGCCAAGACCGACCTGATCACCGACATGGTCGGCGAGTTCCCCGAGCTGCAGGGCACGATGGGCCGCTACTACGCGCTCAACGACCAGCTCGACACGGCAGTGGCCGACGCCATTGAAGACCACTACAAGCCGCGCTTTGCCGGCGATGTGCTGCCCCGTGGCGACGTCGGCGTGATCGTCGCGCTGGCCGACAAGCTCGAAACCCTGGTCGGCATGTTCGGCATTGGCAACCTGCCCACCGGCGACCGCGACCCGTTTGCACTGCGCCGCCATGCGCTGGGCGTCATCCGCATGCTGGTCGAAAAGGATCTGCCGCTGGACCTGGACACCTTGCTGGTCAGCACCTTGCCCGCCTTTGGTGACAAGATCGAAGATGCCAGCGCCGCGCTGTCCGACTTCATCTATGACCGGCTGGCCGGCAGCCTGCGTGAGCAAGGCTTTGGCGCCCAGGAAGTGGAAGCCGTGCTGGCCTACCGCCCCCAGCGCCTGGCCGATGTGCAAAAGCGCCTGGAAGCCGTGCGCGCCTTTGCCGCACTGCCCGAGGCACCGGCACTGGCCGCAGCCAACAAGCGCGTGGGCAATATCCTGAAGAAGGCCGATGGCCCGGTCCGTGCCCATGTGGGCGAAGCGCTGCTGCAAGAGCAGGCCGAGAAGGACCTGTTTGCCGCGCTGCAAACCGTTGCGCCCAAGGCCGATGCCCAGTTTGCCGAAGGCGATTACACCGCCAGCCTGCAGACCCTGGCTGCGTTGCGCACGCCCGTCGATGCCTTCTTTGAGCATGTGATGGTCAATGCCGAAGACCCGGCGCTCAAGGCCAACCGCCTGGGCCTGCTGGCGACCTTGCATGAGGCCATGAACCGCATCGCCGATCTGTCGCGCCTGGCCGCCGCCTGATAAGCTCGATGGACGCGCAGCCATCGCGCGTGGCTGCCGCCCACCAAGGCCGAGGGCCGCAGCCTGTCTTCTGAGGGAGCCTGTGATGAAACTTGCGATTCTCGAGCGCGACGGTATAGTCGGCCAGCCCGTGCCGGGCCAGCTGAGCGGTCACCAGGACTGGCAGAGCATGCCCGATGCGGCCATCAGCATCGCCCGGCTCAACCTGTCTGGCTGGCATGTGGTGCTGGTCGCCAACCAACCCGGTCTGGGGCGGGGCCTGTACGACTGCGCCGCGCTCAACGACTACCACCGTCAGATGTACAAGGAGCTGGCCACCGTCGGCGCCAAGGTTGATGCGGTGTTCTTCTGCCCCCATCCACCCGATGACCACTGCGACTGCCTGGACGCCCAGGCCGCGCTGCTGCGCCAGATTCTGGACCGCTTCAACATGGAAGCGGGCAAGGTCGCAGTGATCGCCCGCAGCGCCAGCCTGCTGCAGGCCGCAGCCAGCCTGGGCGCGCGCCTGCACTGGGTTTCCGTGCCCGGGGGGTCGGATACCGAGACGGCGCTCTGCCCTTCGCAGGAGGCGCAGCAGCATGCCAGCATGGTCCAGTGCACCGAGCACCTGCTGCAAAGCATGGCGAATCGGCCGCCGCAGGCTTGAGAGCAGGTTGCTCCCACGATGCACAAAGCCCCGCATGGCGGGGCTTTTGCTTGGGCGATGCAGCAGCGCTCAGCCGCCGCCATCAAGCGCGCATCGCACGCGACTGGCTGTGCACCGCTTCCACCAAGGCCGCCACGTGCTCGGGCGGGGTGAACTGGCTGATGCCGTGGCCCAGGTTGAAGATGTGCGTGGGGCCCGGGCGGCTGGTGTCGGTGTGGGGCGTGCCAAAGCTCTCCAGCACATGGCGTACCTGCTCGGCGATGCGCTCGGGCGGTGCAAACAGCACATTGGGGTCGATATTGCCTTGCAGCGCCTTGCCGGGGCCGCCAGCTTCGCCGCCGACGATCGCGCGGGCCTTGCCGAGGTTGGCGGTCCAGTCCAGGCCCAGCACCTCGCAGTCCAGATCGCGCATCTCGGGCAGCCAGATGCCACCGCCCTTGGTGAACACGATGCGGGGCACGTCGCTGCCATCGGTGCCGTGGCGCTTGAGCTGGCTCAGCACGCGCTTGGTGTAGGCCAGGCTGAATTGCTGAAATGCGCCATCGGCCAGCACGCCGCCCCAGCTGTCAAAAATCATCACGGCCTGCGCGCCGGCATCGATCTGGGCGTTGAGGTAGGCGGCCACGCTGTCGGCGTTCACCGCCAGGATGCGGTGCATCAGATCGGGGCGGCTGTACATCAGCGACTTGACCTGGCGGTAGTCGTCGCTGCCCTTGCCTTCGACCATGTAGCAGGCCAGGGTCCAGGGGCTGCCGGAAAAGCCGATCAGCGGCACGCGGCCATCGAGCGCACGGCGGATGCTGGTCACCGCATCGAACACATAGCGCAGCTTGTCCATGTCGGGCACGGCCAGCGCCTGCACGGCGGCTTCGTCGCGCACCACCTTGGCAAAACGCGGGCCCTCGCCTTCGGCAAACGACAGGCCCAGGCCCATCGCGTCGGGCACGGTCAGGATGTCGCTGAAGAGGATGGCGGCGTCCAGCGCAAAGCGCTCGAGCGGCTGCAAGGTCACCTCGGTGGCGTAGTCCACATTCGTCGCCAGCCCCATGAAGCTGCCGGCGCGCGCGCGCGTGGCCTTGTACTCGGGCAGGTAACGGCCCGCCTGGCGCATCAGCCACAGGGGGGTGTAGTCCGTCGCCTGGCGGCGGCAGGCGCGCAGGAAGGTGTCGTTGGTCAGCGGTGCAAATGTCGTGCTCATGGGCAGGGATTGTCGCGCAGTTGCCGATGCCTGGGCAGCGATGCCGGTTTGCCAGGGTAGGGTATGGAGCCAGGTGCGCAGATCGCGCGCCTGCGGTGGCTCATCCCAGGGGGTTCTGGCGGTGTCCGGACTGGCGCGGCGGAAAGGCCGCGTCGCTGGCCTCGTCCTGCGCGGCCCGGCTCGCCTGCTGCTGCAGGCGGTGCAGGCTCTGGTCCAGCTGCTGCAGGGCATCTGCATCGAGCGTGGCCACCAGATCGGTGTTGATGCGCCGCACCTGGGGCAGCAGCGCATCATGCAGGCGCTGGCCGGCGGGGCTCAGTTGCAGCGCGGCGCGGCGGCGGTTGCCCGTCTCGGTGGATTTGTGCAACAGGCCCTTGGCCTGCATCGACGCAATGGCGCGCGAGATGCGGGCCCGGTCGAGTTCGAGCAGATCGGCCAGTTGCGAGGGCTGCAGACCAGGCTGGCGCGCCAGCCACATCAGCACACCCCATTCGCGCCGGGTGATGCCGTAATGCCGCTCGCACAGCCGCGTGACCAGCCGGCCCGCTGAGGCGGTGAGCTTGGCCAGGCGGTAGAGCAGCAGGTCGCTGGGCTGCTGCGGATCGGCAAGGGGGTTGGGCAGCACTGCGGGTAAATCCGGGCGATGGTTGATTAGAACAATTGTGCCCTGGTTTTCTACAGTGCAGACATGCTGCGCGGGCGATTGTTTTGCAGTGGAAAAAGCTTATGCCTTCAGGCTAGATCAAACGCGGCACCATAGCGGGCCTGGGCCTGCTGTTGCGGGCCCCTGTTCATATGCACCGGAGACACTTCCCATGGTTCAACGTCGTCATTTTCTCGGCCAGTCCGCAGCCCTGGCTGCCTCGGTGCTGGCCACTACCTCTTCGATGTGGGCCTTGCCCGCGCAGGCCCAGGATGGCGTGCTGCGCATCATCGTTGGCTACCCGCCCGGCGGGGCGACCGACCGCGTCGCGCGCATCGTGGCCGACAAGCTGCAGGCCAGCCTGGGCAGCACCGTGATTGTCGAAAACAAGGTGGGCGCCGGCGGCCGCGTGGCTGCGCAGTTCGTGAAGAACGCGCCCGCCAGCCAGCCGGTGCTGATGCTGGCCAACCCCGCCGTCATGGTGGTGGCGCCGCTGGTGGTGAACAACCTGGGCTACGACCCCGAGCAGGATTTTGTGCCGGTCAGCGAAGTCAACCGCTATGTGTTTGGCGTGGCCGTGGCCAGCGCCGTGCCGGTCAAGGAGATGAAGCATCTGCTGGCATGGCTCAAGGCCAACCCGGCCAAGGCCAATATCGGCGTGCCTGCCACCGGCAGCCTGCCGCACTTTTTTGCGCTGATGCTTGGCCAGCAAGCTGGCGTCGAGGCCGAGGCAGTGGGCTACAAGGGCTCGGCGCCCCTGCTCACCGATCTGATGGGCGGGCAGGTGCCGGTAGCGGTCGATACGCTCGACACCCTGGTGCAGCAGCACCAGGCTGGCAAGCTGCGCCTGCTGGCTGTCAGTGGCGATGCCCGCAATGCTGTTGTGCCCGATGTGCCGACCCTGAAGGAAGCGGGTGTGAACCTGTCTGCAGCCGGCTGGAACACCTTTTTTGCGCCCCAGTCCATGCCTGCCGCCCAGGTGCAGCGCTATGCCGCCGCCATCCACAAGGTGATGCAGGATCCGGAAGTGCACAGGCAGTTTGCGGCCAACTACCTGGATCCGGTGGCCAGCACCTCCGAGCAGACCGCCAAGGCGCTGCAGGCCTATAAGAAGCAGTGGGCCCCGGTGATCCAGACCTCGGGCTACAAGCCCTGATCCGTTTTCCCCTGAACTGCCCTGACTGTGAGCGAGACCCCGTGTTGAAACGACCGAACATCATCTTTATCGTGGCCGATGACCTGGGCTACGCCGATCTGGGCTGCTATGGCGGCCGCAACGCCAGCTTCGGCGCCGTGTCACCGCACATCGATGCGCTCGCTGCCGGGGGGCTCAAGCTCACGCAGGGCTATTCCAACTCGCCGGTCTGCTCGCCCACGCGCTTTGCGCTGATGACGGCGCGCTACCAGTACCGCCTGCGCGGTGCGGCCGAGGAGCCGATCCGCACTGCCACACGCGGCAACCCGGACCTGGGCCTGCCGCCCAGCCACCCGACCTTGCCGTCGCTGCTGCGCGCGGCGGGCTACCGCACGGCCTTGATGGGCAAATGGCACCTGGGCTACCCGCCGCATTTCAGCCCCCTCCAATCCGGCTATGAAGAGTTCTTCGGGCCCATGTCGGGCGGGGTGGACTATTTCAGCCACTGTGGTGCCAACGGCCAGCATGACCTCTGGTTTGGCGAGGCCGAGCGCGAGCAGCCCGGCTACCTGACCGACCTGATCAGCGACTACGCGGTGGACTACATCGACCGCATGGCGGCCGGCGCGCAGCAGGACACGCCTTTCTTTTTGAGCGTGCACTACACGGCGCCGCACTGGCCCTGGGAAACCCGGGACGACGAGGCGCTGTCGCGCGAGCTGGTGGAGAACAAGCAGGCCATCTACCACCTGCATGGCGGCAATGTCGAGAGCTACCAACGCATGATCCACCACATGGACGAAGGCATTGGCCGCCTGGTGGAGCGCTTGCAGACGCATGGGCTGGCCGACGACACCCTGATCGTGTTCACCAGTGACAACGGCGGCGAGCGCTTCTCGGACAACTGGCCGCTGGTGGGCGGCAAGATGGACCTGACCGAAGGCGGCATCCGCGTGCCCTGGGTGGCCCATTGGCCGCGTGTGATTGCGCCTGCGGGTGAAAGCCGCCAGACCTGCATGACGATGGACTGGAGCGCTACGATGCTGGAGATTGGCGGGGCCGAGCCTGCTGCCGGCTACCCCTGGGATGGACAATCGCTGCTGCCACTGTTGCAGGACGCGGCATGGCAGGACGACCAGCCCCTGTTCTGGCGCATGAACCACCGGGGCCAGCGCGCGATGCGCGATGGCGACTGGAAATACCTGCGCGTCGATGGGGTGGACTATCTGTTCAACCTGCGCGCCGACGAACGCGAGCGCGCCAACCTGGCCAGCGTGCTGCCGGAGCGCCTGCAAGCCATGGTGGCCGCCTGGGAGGCCTGGAACGCCAGCATGCTACCGATACCGGGGGATGCGACCGTGAGCCTGTGCTACACCGAAGCCGACATGCCCCAGCGTTGAGCATCATCACTGGGCCGCTTGCTGCCCGGTATCTTCTTCATCATCCTCAGGGATCGCCGCAAAGCTGATGCCGCCGAGCAAGGCCATCACCAGCGCAAACAGGTAGACGGCGTTGCTGATGCCCAGGCTCAGGCTGTAGCCCCAGGCGATGACCGAGCACCAGATGCTGTCCTTGTACTGGGCCGCGCAGCCCGATTGGGCGGGCATGTGTACATACCAGATGACGGCCACCGCAGCAAAAGCCAGCGCCACGACAACGCCCAGCGCATTGCGGTGGTAGCGCAGCATGGCGATCAGCGAGAGCGGCACCAGCGCGCCCCAGACAAACATCATCAGCCAGCTGGCCATGGGGGCCTGGGCCAGCCAGCTGGAGAGGGCAGGCCAGTGCAGCTGGGTCTGGATCAGCTGCAAGCCTTCACGGACCAGCGGCAGCACCAGAGCGGCGAGGGCTACACACAAAAGCACGATCCCCAGGCAGATCCGCTTGGCGCTGAAGTGGCGCTTGTGCGCGCCTTCGCGAGGGGCGGAATGCAATCCATGGTCATGGGTGATGACAGCCATTTTTGTCTCCTGTTGGAGGCTGTCACTGCGGGCCGCAGGCCCCTTGCCAGGACCCACAGCGGGCATTGCAGCCCTGTTTTAAGGAACCGCATGCACGATGTGGCCTGTTGCAATGCGGCAATCAAGGCGCAGAAGACGTTGGCTGATGGGTACAGCACACCCGCTACACCTTCACTTCAATATAGACCTATTCAGCCCAAGTGGCTATAGGCGCGAGCCGAGGGCTTGCGCCTGCGCATATGTGAAAACTGCATGTGCAAGCGCATTTTTATTCGTGTTCCTGCAGCGTCTGGCGGCCTAAATTGGTGGCTATCCCCATCCATTTGACCGTAGAGGCGATTTATGACGACAACCGATACCAGCCTGCCCGATGTACTGGAGGCGGCCTGGAAGACGGCACAGGACCAGGCTCTGGGCTACGCCGGCGGCGTGCCCCCCCGTGCCGCCTGGCAACTGGTGCAGCAGCAGCAGGCCGTGCTGGTCGATGTGCGCTCGGCCGAAGAGCGCCAATTTGTCGGCCATGTGCCCGGCAGCATCCATGTGCCCTGGGCGACAGGCACGGCACTGACCCGCAACCCCCGCTTTGTGCGCGAGCTGGAAGCGCGCCTGTCTGCCCATGGCGGCAAGGAGGCCGTGGCGCTGCTGCTGTGCCGCAGCGGCAAACGCTCGGTGCTGGCTGCCCAGGCGGCCGAGGCCGCCGGCTTTCGCCATGTCTTCAATGTGCAAGAGGGCTTTGAAGGCGAGCTGGATGCGTTGCAGCAGCGTGGCCATGGCGATGGCTGGCGCTTCCACCAGCTGCCCTGGGTCCAGGACTGAGGTCCTGAGCCACCCAGCGCGCGCTTTGATCTCCCACGAAGGCACCCCATGACCACCCCATTCCCCATCCAAGAAGTGGCCGCACAGTTGGCCGAGCAGCGCCGCCACTGGCGTGATTCCCACCAGCGCAGCCAGGAGCCCGGCGGGCGCGAGTTCCCCTCTCGCGATGCGCTGGCACAGACCCTGGGCCTGCTCAAGGGCGTGCTGTTTCCGATGCGCCTGGGCCCGCATGATCTGCTGCAGGAGAGCGAGGACTTTTATGTCGCCCATACGCTGGATGCCGCCTTGCACCGGCTGCAGACCCAGATCGCGCTGGAGCTGCGCTACACCCAGCGCAGCCCCGCGGGCACTGAGGAGCAGGCCCAGGCGCTGACGCGCCAGTTTGCGCTGGCCTTGCCCGGCATCCGCCGCCTGCTCGACAGCGATGTGCAGGCCGCCTACGAGGGCGACCCCGCCGCCCGTACCGTTGACGAGGTGCTGCTGTGCTACCCCGGTGTGCTGGCGCTGATCCACCACCGCATCGCGCACCAGCTGTATGTGCTGCAACTGCCGCTGCTGGCCCGCATCGTGTCCGAGCTGGCGCACAGCGAGACGGGCATTGACATCCATCCCGGTGCGCAGATTGGTGAGGGCTTCTTCATCGACCATGGCACCGGGGTGGTGGTGGGGGAGACGGCGGTGATTGGCCGCAAGGTGCGCATCTACCAGGCCGTCACCTTGGGCGCCAAGCGCTTTGTGCAGACCGCGCAAGGCCATCTGCAAAAGGGCCAGCCCCGGCATCCGATTGTCGAAGACGGCGTGGTGATCTATGCCGGCGCGACCATCCTGGGCCGGGTCACCTTGGGTGCCGGCGCTGTCATTGGCGGCAATGTCTGGCTGACGCAGAGCGTGGCCGCCGGTGCCCATGTGACCCAGGCCTCGCTGCAAGCGGCGGCCCAGCGCCCCCGCAGTGAACCCACGTTGCCCGCTGAGGAG
Source organism: Comamonas sp. SY3 (assembly GCF_041730275.1). NCBI lineage: Bacteria > Pseudomonadati > Pseudomonadota > Betaproteobacteria > Burkholderiales > Comamonadaceae > Comamonas > Comamonas sp. SY3. The sequence continues at coordinate 60,742 of NZ_JBGTYN010000007.1, forward strand.
GCCGCGCTATGAATGATTTCTCCCACCATTTCGGGCTGGCCGTGCGTCGCTCGCGCGAGGCCATGGGCTGGTCGCAGGAGCAACTGGCTGCGCAGGCCGATCTGAACCGCTCCTATGTGGGCGAGGTCGAGCGCGGCCAGGTGGCGGTGTCGCTGGCCACTATCGGCAAGCTGGCCCAGGCGCTGCAGGTGCCGCAGTCCACCTTGGTGCTGCGCGGTGAGGAGCTGCACCAGCACTACCTGGTGCGGGCCCAGCATATGCGGCGCTTGGCGGCGATAGCCGGTTGAGGCAGCAGCGCTGCAGAGCGATGATTTTCCTGCTTATTCACACGCGCAACCGGAGAGAGATATGACAGCGAATGTAGGCGGCACGACCGCATTGGGTGACAGTGCTGCACGGCAGTTGGCCAACGCCACCAAGACCGTTCCCCAGCTTTCCACGATCAGCCCGCGCTGGCTGACCCACCTGCTGCAATGGGTGCCTGTCGAGGCAGGCATCTACCGGCTCAACCAGGTCAAGAACCCGGAGGAGATCCGGGTGGCCTGCACTGCCAAGACCCATGAGAACCAGCTGCCGCGCACTTTTGTCGAGTACGAATCGCAGCCGCGCGAATTTTTCCTGAACGCCGTCAGCACCGTGCTGGATGTGCATACCCGTGTCTCGGACCTCTACAGCAGCCCGCATGACCAGATCAAGGAGCAGCTGCGTCTGACCATCGAGACCATCAAGGAGAACCAGGAAAGCGAGCTGATCAACAACCCTGACTACGGCTTGCTGGCCCAGGTCACCGAAGAGCAACGCATCTTCCCGCTGACAGGCGCGCCCACACCCGATGACCTCGATGAGCTGCTGACCAAGGTCTGGAAGGAGCCGGCATTCTTCCTGGCCCATCCGCTGACCATTGCCGCCTTTGGCCGCGAGGCCACTCGCCGGGGCACCCCGCCGCCCACCACCAGCCTGTTTGGCTCGCAGTTCATCACCTGGCGCGGTGTGCCGCTGATCCCGTCGGACAAGGTGCCGGTGGCCGATGGCAAATCCAAGATCCTGCTGCTGCGCGTGGGCGACAAGCGCCAGGGCGTCGTGGGTCTGTTCCAGCCAGGCCTGCCGGGCGAGCAGGGGCCTGGTCTGTCGGTGCGCTTCATGGGCATCAACAACCATGCGATTGCCTCGTACCTGATCTCGCTGTACTGCTCGCTGGCAGTGCACACACCCGATGCGCTGGCCGTGCTCGATGACGTGGAAATCAACAAGTACCACGACTATCCCGATACCTACAAGTGAGCAAAGGAGCCGCCATGGTTTCCTCCGTATCCGGCCTGCCCGAGCCATCGGGCGCGCCCATTTCCACCGAGCTGCTGGCGCAGATGGCCACGGCGCTCTGGGCCGATCGGCCTGCAGCGCCGGCCGGCCTGCCGCCAGGTGTGCAGGCACCGGTCAATATCGCACCACCGGGCTCGCCGTTGGCCAGCCCGGCCGGCCTGGGGCCCAGCGTGCCCGGCACCCCCTTCCCCGCTGGCGTGCTGCCGGGCAGCAATCTGTTGCCGGCATCGCCCACGCCGGTGCTGTCGCTCGCCCACCGCGTCCCGGCCTTGCTGCCCCATGCCGCCGCCGGCAATGGCGTGCCTGACACTCTGCACAGCGCGCTGCCCGCCTATGAGCCGCGCCTGGGCGGGCTGGTGCAAGGCGTGCCGCCTGCGAACGCAGCGCCGGCCGCTGTGCCCGCAGCGACCAGTGGCTATTACTTTCTGGATGCGCCGTCAGCCGCCGCGCCCAGCGATGCACCGTTGCAGGCGCTGGCCGACCAGGCGCGCCGAGCGGCGCCGGACAGCCATCTGGACGGCATCGATCTGCGCGGGCCGCGCGCTGCGGATGCGCCCTTGCCGGGCCAAGCGCTGCAGGGGCCGGGTGCTGCGCCGCAGTACTACTTTGTGCATGCGGTGCAGCTGCCCAATGGCTTTGTCACGCCGGCCAAACCGCATCCGCATGCGGCCCCGGGTGCGGCGGCGGGCCATGCGGCGCAGCAGGACCGCCATCCGGGCTTTGACATCCAGGCGGTGCGGCGTGATTTTCCGATCCTGTCCGAGCGCATCAACGGCAAGCCGCTGGTCTGGCTGGACAATGCGGCCACGACGCACAAGCCGCGCCAGGTGATCGAGCGCATCAGCCATTTCTATGCGCATGAGAACTCGAACATCCACCGCGCGGCCCATACCCTGGCTGCGCGGGCGACCGATGCCTATGAGCATGCCCGTGAGGTGGTGCGGCGCTTCATCCATGCGCCCGACGCGCGCGAGGTCATCTTCGTGCGTGGCACCACCGAGGCCATCAACCTGGTGGCCAAGGCCTGGGGCGGTGCGAATGTGGGCGAAGGCGATGAGATCATCATCAGCCACCTGGAGCACCATGCCAACATCGTTCCCTGGCAGCAGTTGGCGGCGGCCAAGGGCGCGCGGCTGCGGGTGATTCCGGTCGATGACCAGGGCCAGATCCGGCTGGACGAGTACCAGAAGCTGATCAACGACCGCACCAAGATCGTCGCCATCGGCCATGTCTCCAACGTGCTGGGCACGGTGGTGCCCGTCAAGCAGGTGGTGGAAATCGCCAAGCGCCGGGGTATCACGACCTTGATCGACGGGGCGCAGTCCATTGCGCACACCCCGGTCGATGTGCAGGACCTGGGCGCGGATTTCTTTGTCTTCTCGGGCCACAAGATCTTTGCACCTACCGGCATTGGCGTGCTCTGGGGCCGGCGCGAGGTGCTCGAGGCCATGCCGCCCTGGCAGGGCGGCGGCAACATGATTGCCGATGTGACGTTCGAGAAAACCGTCTACCAGCCTTTGCCCAACACCTTTGAGGCGGGCACCGGCAACATCGCCGATGCGGTGGGCCTGGGCGCGGCGCTGGAGTATGTGGAGCGCATCGGTATTGCGCAGATCAGCCGCTACGAGCACGCACTGGTGGACTACGGCATGGCGCAGCTGGCCAGCATTGCGGGGCTGCGCCTGATCGGCACCGTGCCCGGCAAGGCCAGCGTGCTGGCCTTTACCTTGGACGGCTACAGCACCGACGAGGTGGGCCAGGCGCTCAATGCCGAGGGCATCGCCGTGCGCACCGGCCACCACTGCGCGCAGCCGATCCTGCGCCGCTTCGGGGTCGAGACTGCGGTACGGCCCTCGCTGGCCTTCTACAACACCTTTGACGAGGTGGACCAGCTGGTGCGTGAGGTGCGCAAGCTCGCGGCGCGGCGGCGCTGAGCGGCTGATTTCAGCCTTGCAGGAACGAAAAGCGCCGGACAAAACCGGCGCTTTTCTTATGGGGATGGGGTTTAGAGCTGCGCCACCGCGTCCACCACTTCCTTGACGCTCAGCACCTCGGACAGGATCTGCGGCGCCTTGCCCGGTGCATACAGCACATAGACCGGCACGCCGCTGCGGCCCAGCTGGTTCAGTGCCTGGGTGATCGCAGGATCCTGGCGTGTCCAGTCGGCGCGCAGCAGGTGCACCTGCTTATTGTCGAAAGCGGCGAGCACCTGGCTGTCGCTCAACGTGGTGCGCTTGTTGTACTGGCAGGTAACGCACCAGGCGGCCGTGAAATCCACAAACACCGGCTTGCCGGTTGCATTGATCTCGCTGACCTTCTGCGCCGACCAGGGGTGCCACAGCGCGCCGCTGGCCTGCTGGCCGGGTGCGGGGGCGGGCGTGGTCAGGTAGTGGCCCATGGCAGTGGCCAGGTAGAGGCCGCCTGCCAGCGACAGCACCGCAAAGCCCCAGCGCGCACGGCCCTGCAGACCCAGTGCCCAGACCAAAGCCGCCAGCAGCACCAGCAAGGCCAGCAGGGTGGCTGCGCCATCGATGCCGCTTTGCTGGCCCAGCACCCAGACCAGCCAGACCACGGTGGCGAACATCGGGAAGGCCATCGCGCGGCGGAAGGTGTCCATCCAGGCGCCAGGGCGCGGCAGCCAGCGCACCACCGCAGGGATCCAGCTGGCCAGCAGATAGGGCGCTGCCATACCCAGGCCCAGCGCGGCAAACACCAGCAGGGCCTCGGCAGCCGGCATGCTGACGGCCAAGCCCATCGATGCCCCCATGAACGGCGCCGTGCAGGGCGAGGCAATCGCCACCGCCAGCACACCGCTCAGGAAGGCATTGGTGATGGGACTCTTGGCCTGCTTGCCCGCCACGCTGCCGGGCACAAAACTGCCAAACTCAAACATCCCCGCCAGGTTGAGGCCAATGACGGTAAACAGCGCTGCCAGCGCCGCAATCACCAGCGGCGATTGCAGCTGAAAGCCCCAGCCCAGCTGCTGGCCCGCAGAGCGCAGTGCCAGCAGCAGCGCGCCCAGCGCCAGGAACGAAAGCACCACGCCCGCCGTGTAGGCCAGGCCTGCTGCACGCTGTTCACGCAGTTGGCTGCCATGGGTGGTAAAGCCCAGCACCTTGAGCGCCAGGATCGGGAACACGCAGGGCATCAGGTTCAGGATCAGGCCGCCGACAAGGGCACCCAGCAGTGCCAGCCAGAGGCTGCCGGAAGAGGCGGGTTGAGCCGGAGCGGAAGCCTGTGCATTTTTTGCCAGTGCTGCCGCCAGCTCGGGCGATACCTGGGCGATGGAGGCGGCCTTCCATTGGCCACTGACGGGCGCCACGGTGCGCCAGCCGACGGCGCCATCGACGACCGTGTGCTTGTCGGTCGTCAGCACCAGCGCAATGTCCTCGGGCGTCTGGCCCCGGTTGGCCGACAGCGGCACCACGGCGGTCCAGTCGGCGCCGTCCCATTGCTGGGTAAAGTCCTGGCCGTCCTGCATCGCATGGTGCAAGGTGTCGGGGCTCTCGCTCAGCACCTGCAGGCGCTGGCCTTGCAGCGCAGCGGGCAGGCCGGTGACATGCAATTTCAGCGTTTCACCATCGACACGGGCCTGGCTGCTGCCTTGCAGCGCTACCGGTGCCTGGGCATGGGCCTGGGCAAAGGTGCCGGCATGCAGCGCGGTGCTGCTCTTGGTGGGAAGGGTCAGGCTGAACTGGCCTTCTTCCGGAATGCATTCGACGCGGCAGATCAGCCAGTTGGCCTGCAGTCGCACGGTCACATCGCGGGCATCGGCCGAGAAATCGCTGGGAATCTGCACGGTGACGGGCAGCAGCACCTGGCCTTCGTAGCCATAGTTCACCAGGCTGCCGACCCGGATCGGACGGGGCGTTGGCCAGGCGATCTCGCCGGCGTCCCAGCCCGGCGGCAGCTGCCACTGGAGCTGCGTGGGCAGGCCCGAGTCGCCCGGGTTGGTCCAGTAGGTGTGCCACTCGGGTTGATGGTCCAGCAGCAGGCCCAGCGCAATGCTCTTGCCGGGCTCCACCCCTTGGGGCGCCAGTGCCACCAGCTCGGCCCGCACCCGGGGGGTGGTCACGACGCTGCCAGCCGCAGCGCTGGAGGCCGTGTCCATCGCAGCGGCGCTGGCGCCGCTGCCGATCTGCAGCTTGATCTGGGCCTGGGCAGGCGGCGCCATGCCGCTCAGCACCAGCACAAGCAGTGTAAAAAAAAGCGCTCCTATCGAGCGGCGCAGGAAAGCATGGGGCATATCGCGTGGTACCTGAGAGTCTGGCGGTGAGAGGACAGATACGTAGAGAGGTTCCCGCATCATAGAACCTGTGCCCCCTCCGCGCTGGCGGCCAAGCAGGCGCAAAAAAGGCCACTGCATTGCAGTGGCCTGTTCCCAGCGGGACGGGGAGTGTGTGCGCCGTCCCGTGGATGCCGTACCGGCAGGGGGCGTGCCGGCAGGGGGCGTGCCGGCAGGGGGAGAAAGCTTATTCGCCTTCCAGGATCGAGCCGTTGGCCAGTGCCTGGCGGGCGGCCTGGGTCACTTCAGCGCGGCTCAGTTGGCCCTTGCCCAGTTCGTAGGCGTTAACGGTCGACTGGTTGCCTTGGGCAATCATCGTGTTGGTCTTGCGGGCTTCAGCCAGTTGGGCTTGCACATCAGCGCGGCTCACGGCGCTGGTCGCAGCAGCTTGAGGGGTGATGGCTTGGTCGCCTTCAAAAGGGTTGGCTTGGGCAACGGAAGCACCCAGAGCGAGGGTAGCGGCGATAGCGAGAATACGTGCGTTCATTTTTCTTTCCTTTGGTGTTGCGTCCGGCCTGGTGGTCGATTCGCGTCGTCTTGGACTGTGTCTGCCAGCGCTTGCGGCTTGCAGTGCAGCTTTTGTGTAACGATGGAATGAAGTTTATATTGGTATCTATCTTCGATAAATAGCCAAAAATCAAACGGATTGTTCCGAAATTTGGCTGAATTAGCTTGGAACTTTTACAAATATGTGACAGCTAACCCTAGTATTTACCCTAAATTAGGGTATTTACCATGGGTATAAATTGACTATGTTTATTCGGTATTAAGAAGATAAAAACTATCGACTAGATAGTGTCTCCCGCCGCGCTGCGATCTGCAGCGCATCGGCTGCGCTTGCGGCACCCCGATGCAGCCGCTGCCTTCGCCTCTCCCTCCGCTCCACAGCACTCGCTTGCCAAGACGCCTGGGAGACAGACTCCCACCGCTGCCGGGCAGCAGCGGGCCCGCCCTGTGCAACCATCACGCCATAGCGGCTGCGAATGGTGCGATTGCTGGCAAGTATTAGACAGCCCGGCCAGCGCTGCCCACAATGGGCCGATAACCAAAGCTAGACACAGGAGACATTGCATGGACATGACCCAGCGCCGCCATTTCCTCACCACCGTTGCCGCTGTTGCGGGAGCCGCCAGCATGCCGCAATGGGCGCAGGCGCAAACCACTTACCCCAGTAAGCCGGTGCGTGTGATCGTGCCCTTCGCCGCAGGCGGCACTACCGATGTGGTGGCCCGGCTGGTGATGCAGAAGATGGGCGAGCTGATGAAGGCCAGCTTTGTCATCGACAACCGGGGTGGCGCCAACGGCATGATCGGCACTGGCGAAGTGGCCCGTGCCCAGGCCGATGGCTACACCCTGCTGTTCAACACCGCCGGTGCCCAGACCCTGAGCCCGGTGATCTACAAGGCGCCCTATGAGGCGGCCGCCAGCTTTGCGCCGGTGGCCAAGGTCTGCTCGGTGGGCTTCATCATCATTGCCCGCAAGGACCTGCCGGCCAACACGCTGCAAGAGCTGATCGCGCTGGCGCAGAACAAGGACAAGCCGCTGACGGCGTCGTCAGGCAGCGCCATCATCAACCTGATCACCGAGCAGTTCAAGCACGTGATCAAGGCGCCGCAGATCATCAATGCGCAGTACAAGGGCACCAGCCCGCAGATGCAGGCCGTCGTGTCCGGCGAGGTGGATTTCTCGTTTGACTCCTTTGCCGCCGTGGAGATGATCAAGGCCGGCAAGGTCAAGGCGCTGGCCGTGGTGCTGCCCCAGCGCGCTGCCTCCTTCCCCGATGTGCCGACCCTGGTCGAACTGGGTGTCAAGGACATGGAGTTCAGCTCCTGGGCCGGCCTGCTCGCGCCCAAGGGCACGCCCAAGGACATCGTGACCGCCCTGTCGCAGAACATCGACAAGGTCATGCAGATGCCCGATGTGCTGGCCAAGCTCAAGCAGTACGACTACATCCCCGTGAAGACCACGCCCGAGAGCTTTGCGCAGGAGATCCAGGCCGAGACCGACCGCTGGAAGCAGGTGGTCAAGTCAACAGGTTTCAAGATCGAATAAGGGCTGCGGCCCGCCGCGTTGAACGCAAGCGGCGCCTGAAGCAGCAGCTACAAAAAAACCACCCGGCGGTGCAGCCGGTGGTTTTGTTTTGGAGGATGCCGTTCTTACTGCTTGCGGCCCGCAATGGCCTTCTCTGCGGCGGTCACCAGGTCGGCGCCCACTTGCTGCTTCCACTTGTCATACACCGGGCGGGTGGCCTTCACAAAAGCTTCGCGCTCGGCGGCGCTCAGTTCGGTCACGGTGACGCCATTGGCGCTCAGCTCCTTGACCAGCGGCTTGTCCGCTTCGATCATGCCTTTGCGCGCAATGGCGATTTCTTCCTGGCCGGCTTCGATGGCGGCCTGGCGCACGATGTCCTGGTCGGCCTTGCTCCAGCTGGCCCAGATGTCCTTGTTGACGACAAAGATCAGCGGGTCGTTGATGTAGCCCCAGAGCGTCAGGTACTTCTGGCCCACGGTGTTGAGCTTGGCCGCCTGGTAGACGGCGACCGGGTTCTCCTGGCCGTCGACCGCGCCGCTGGCCATCGCAGGCTGGGCATCGGCCCAGCTCATCTGCGTGGGGTTGGCGCCCAGTGCGCTGAAGGTGTCGACAAACAGCGGCGAACCGACCACGCGGATCTTGAGGCCCTTCATGTCGGCAGGGGTCTTGATCGCATGCTTGGAGTTGGAGATTTCACGGTAGCCGTTCTCACCCCAAGCGAGCGGCACCACGCCGGCTTTCTCCAGGCGGGCAAACAGGCGCTTGCCTGGCTCGCCCTGGGTGAGCGCGTCAGCGGCCGCATAGTCGGGCATCAGAAACGGCAGCGAGAACAGGTTCAGCTCCTTGATCTGCGGCGACCAGTTCAGGGTGGAGCCGACCGCCATATCGATCACGCCCTGGCGCAGTGCCGAGAACTCACGCGTCTGGTCGCCTTGCACCAGCGACACGCCGGGGTAGAGCTTGATGTTGATGCGGCCCTGCGTGCGCTCACGCACCTTGTTGGCCCAGATCTCGCCGCCCTTGCCCCAGGGGAAGGCCGTGCCCAGCACCAGCGACATGCGGTACTCGCTTTTGTAGTTGCCCTGGGCTTGTACAGCCGGCGCGGCAAAGCTCAGCGCCGCAGCAGCGGCCAAGGCGGTGGCAAGGAATTGACGGGTTTTCATGGTGTTGTCTCCGGGTGGTTCAAGGGGGAATTTTGCAAATCCAGGGGGCTGGGTGGTGGCGTTCGCGCCTGCACCCAGCCCGGGCTCCGATCAGTAGCCCAGTTGGGCGGGCAGCCACAGGGCCAGCTGCGGGAAGGCGATGACCAGCACCATCACGCAGAACATCGCAAACAGCATCCAGCCGACCCAGCGCACGGTCGATTCCATGCGCACGCCTGCAATGCGGCAGCTGACCATCAGGTTCACTGCCAGCGGCGGCGTGAACTGGCCCAGCGCCACCTTCAGGGTCAGGATCACGCCAAACCAGACGGGGTCCCAGTGGTAGTGCTGCATGATGGGCATCAGCAGCGGCACAAAGATCAGGAAGATGGAGATGCCGTCGAGGAACATGCCCACGGTGATCAGCATCAGGATCAGCAGCGCCATCACACCCCATTCGCCCAGGCCCGAGTTGACGATCGCGTTGGTGATCGGGTCGATCACGCCCAGGGTCGACAGCGAGAATGCGAAGATGCCTGCGAGCGACACCACGATCAGGATCACGGCCGAGAGCTCGCCGGCCTCGCGCAGGATCGGGAACAGGTCGCGCATACCGATCGTGCGGTGCACGACCATGCCGACGAACAGACCGTAGAACACGGCGACCACGGCTGCCTCGGTGGGTGTGAACCAGCCCATGCGCATGCCGCCCAGGATCAGCACCGGCGCGGCCAGGCCCCAGGCCGCTTCGCGCAGGCTCTTCCAGAATGCGGGGCGGGGCAGGCTGGCTTCCAGCGCGCCCATCTTGTGCTTGCGCGACATCCAGACCGCCGGGATGATCAGCGCCAGACCCGCCAGAATGCCGGGGATCATGCCGGCCGCAAACAGCGCCGGCACCGAGGCCCCGGGCACCAGCACCGAGTAGATGATGAAGGCGACCGACGGAGGAATCAGGATGTCGGTGGCTGCAGCAGCTCCCACGACGCTGGCCGAGAAGCTGCCCGGATAGCCGGCACGGCTCATCGCCGCAATCATCACGCCGCCCACCGCCGCTGCATTGGCGGGGCCGGAGCCCGAGATGCCGCCCAGGAACATGGCCACGGCAATGGCCACCAGCGGCAGCATGCCCGGGCCGCGCCCGACGATGGCCACGGCAAAGTTGACCAGCCGCAGCGCCACGCCGGAGCGGTCGAAGATCGAGCCCACCAGCACAAACATCGGAATGGCCAGCAGCGGGTACTTGCCCAGGCCGGCATAGAAATTCTGCGGAATGGCCAGCAGGCCAAACCATTGCGCATCGGCATTGGCCAGCGCAATGGCTACGGCGCCCGCCAGGCCCAGCGCGGCGCCAATGGGCACGCCCAGCAGCATCAGCGCAATAAAGCCGATAAAGAGCAGGGTGGCAATCATGCGTGCTCCTTGGCTGCAGCATCGCCGCCTTCGGAGTACACATGGGCAAAGCTGGCCCGGCCCTGGCGCAGGAACAGGCCCAGCGCGCGCAGGGTGATCAGCGCGGAGAACACCGGCAGCCAGATGGAGTACCACCACTGCGGCACGCCAATGCCTGGCGAGGTTTCCTCATAGCGGTAGTCGTCATACACGACGCGGATGCTGAGCACGCAGATCAGTGCAAACAGCAGGGCCACCGTCAACGCGCCAAAGCGGGCAAAGGCCTTGCGCCGGCGCGCGTCGCCGCGTTCGGCAAAGTATTCGATGCGGATGTGCAGGTTGCGCGCGACGGCTGCCGAGCCGGCCACCATGGCCAGCAGGATCATCAGGAACACCGAGATCTCTTCGGTCCAGGCAAACGAGCCATCGGTGAAGTAGCGCACGATGACATTGGCGAACGTGATGAGCGCCAGCAGCGCCATGATCACGACCGTGAGCCAGTCTTCCAGCCACAGCCCTCGGGCAGGGGCGGGCTCGCTGGGGAGGGTGCTGGAGGGGTCAGCGCTGCTGCCGCCCGAAGAATGAGGGGAGGGTGATGCCATAACAACCGGTCGCGAGAGGGCTTGGCAGAGCCAAGGGTGGATGCGGAGAACACAAACCGCCTTGTGGGCGGACCATCGGTATCGGATAGATCGGTATCAGCGGCAGCGCCGCACCTGGCCGGTGGGCCAGTGGGGCCCGATTATGGGCCTGAACGGTGGGCTTGCAAGCCATCCTTTTCCCGGGGATGGGCCCTCTCAGTCGCCTGTGTTGCCGGTGCAGGCAGCACATCTCGGCGAGCAACTTGTCCCCAACGGTGATGGGCGTGTGGATAATGCGCGGATGGAAACCAAGTGGCTTGAAGATTTTGTGAGTCTGGCGGAAACGCGCAGTTTCAGCCGGTCGGCGCAGTTGCGCCATGTCACCCAGCCGGCATTCTCGCGGCGGATTCAGGCGCTGGAGTCCTGGGCGGGCGCGGACCTGGTGGACCGCAGCTCCTACCCAACGCGGCTGACGCCAGCGGGCAAGACGCTGTACAACCAGGCCATCGAGATCCTGCAGGCGGTGCAGAGCACGCGTGCGATGCTGCGGGTACATTCGTCCTCGGGCAAGGACATCATCGACTTTGCCGTCCCGCACACGCTGGCTTTCACCTTTTTCCCGACCTGGGTGTCGGGCCTGCGCAATGACTTCGGCCTGTTCAAGAGCCGCTTGATCGCCCTCAACGTGCACGATGCGGTGATGCGCCTGGTCGAGGGCGGCTGTGATCTGCTGATTGCCTACCACCATGAATCCCAGCCTATCCAGCTGGACCCACAGCGCTATGAAATGGTGAGCCTGGGCCGCGAGGTGATGGCGCCTTATTGCAAGCCGGGGCTCGATGGCCTGCCGCTTTTCCTGCTGCCCGGCGCAGCCGAGGTGCCGCTGCCGTTCCTGGGCTATGCGCCGGGTGCCTATCTCAGCCGCGTGACCGACCTGGCCCTCAAGCAGGCGCCCGAGCCTGCCTATCTGGACCGCGTCTACGAAACCGACATGGCCGAAGGCCTCAAGGCCATGGCGATGGAAGGGCACGGGCTGGCGTTCCTGCCGCAAAGCGCTGCCAAGAAGGAGCTGAAGGCCAAGAAGCTGGTGCGCGCCGACTACCCCAGCTCCACCCAGTGGGAAGTCGCGATGGATGTGCGCGCCTACCGGGAAAAGCCCCAGTCCAGCGATGCCGTGAAGTCCGGCGCCCAGGCACTGTGGGACTACCTGGTGTCCCGGAACCCTGCGCAGAATCCATGAGATCTATAAGAATATAGATTGTCTGAATTTGCAGGGTAATTTCTAATATGCGTTACAGAATTTCTGTGCAATGCTTGCGGATTGCTCGTGTTGCAGTTGGTTAGATGTACGCGATTTGTTCGAAAAAGCCTATGAATTGTTAGCAATTCATTGGTAATTTTCCGGATAATTGCAGCGCTCAGTCTGCTGGCATTATCTGGACGGACTGCACAATACGTTGCGTGTCAGTTGTCGCTTTGGCGTCTTCCGAGGCCCATAGTTGTCAACTTAATTGATTTATCTGGAGGTCTGATGATGAAGAAACATTTGCTGGCTTTTGCGGTCGCAGCGGTTGCGGCAGGTAGCGCGTTTGCGCAAGCGGGCGATACGCTGGCCAAGATCAAGTCGTCTGGCAGCATCACGCTGGGCGTGCGCGAGTCTTCGGGCCTGGGCTATACGCTGGGTAACGGCAAGTACGTCGGCTTCCACACCGAGATGGCTGAGCACATCGTGGGCGACCTGCAAAAGCAGTTGGGCCTGTCCAAGCTGGACATCAAGTACCAGCCCGTGACCTCGCAAAACCGCGTGCCTCTGGTGCAGAACGGTACCGTGGATCTGGAGTGCGGCTCCACCACCAACAACCAGTCGCGCCAAAAGGATGCTGCTTTCGCTTTCACCACCTATGTGGAAGAAGTGCGCATCGCGGTGAAGGCCAACTCCGGCATCACCGGCATCAAGGACCTGAACGGCAAGACCATCGTGACCACGACCGGTACCACGTCGGTGCAGACCCTGCGCAAGAACAAGCGCGCTGATGGCCTGACCTTCAAGGAAGTCATGGGCAAGGACCACGCAGACAGCTTCCTGATGCTGGAGTCCGGCCGTGCCGACGCCTTCATCATGGACGGCTCCATCCTGGCCGCCAACATCTCCAAGTCCAAGGCGCCTGCCGACTACAAGGTCGTCGGTGAAGTGCTGTCGGTCGAGCCTATCGCCTGCATGCTGCGCAAGGACGACGCTGCCTTCAAGAAGGCCGTGGACGACTCCATCGTGCGCCAGATCAAGGATGGCTCGCTCGAGAAGCTGTACGACAAGTGGTTCATGCAACCCATCCCTCCTAACAACGTGAAGGTGGGTCTGCCGCTGTCGGCGGCAACCAAGGATGCTTGGGCCAACCCGAACGACAAGCCCATGGAAGCCTACGAAGTCAAGTAAGCACACCATTTAGGTACCGCCCTTCCAGCCTGGGGTTTGGGGGGGCGTTTTTGTTGGTACTGGTTTCTGTCAGTTGCAACCAGGTACCAAACATTGCTACAAAGACAAAAAAAGAGGTAGTCCTATGAATTGGGATTGGCAAGTATTTTGTGAAGACACGATTGAGCGCCAGGTCGTGCAGGGCTGTTTCGGTAAAAACGGCGATATCACGTACCTGGACTGGTTGTTGTCTGCATGGGGATGGACTATCTCCGTTTCCTTGTGCGCGCTGGTGATCGCGCTGATCGTCGGCTCCATCATCGGTACCTTGCGTACGCTGCCGGACCGGCCCTGGACCGTGCGCCTGGGCAATGCCTGGGTGGAGTTGTTCCGCAACATCCCGCTGCTGGTACAAATTTTCCTGTGGTACCACGTGGTGCCTGCGATGTTCCCTGCGCTCAAGCAAGTGCCTGGGTTCCTGCTGGTGGTGCTGGCGCTGGGCTTTTTCACGTCGGCGCGTATTGCCGAGCAGCTGCGTGCCGGTATCCTGGCGCTGCCCCGTGGCCAGCGTTATGCAGGCATGGCACTGGGTTTCACGACCTTCCAGTACTACCGCTATGTGCTGCTGCCGATGGCCTACCGCATCATCATTCCACCGCTGACCAGCGAGTCGATGAACATCTTCAAGAACTCGTCGGTGGCCTTCGCCGTGTCGGTGGCCGAGCTGACCCTGTTCGCGATGCAGGCGCAAGAGGAAACCTCTCGCGGCATCGAGGTCTACCTGGCGGTGACCGCGCTGTACATGATCTCGGCATTCGTGATCAACCGCATCATGGCCTTCATTGAAAAGAAGAGCCGCATCCCGGGCTTTATCGCCGCTGGCGGCTCCGGAGGTCACTGAGATGAATTTGAATCTTGATTTTTCGTTCTACAACTGGGACCTGATCCAGAACTTCATCATCAAGGGGCTGGTGTTCAGCGTAATGCTGACCATCGTTGCCACCCTCGGTGGCATCCTCTTTGGCACCTTGCTGGCGCTGATGCGCCTGTCGGGCAAGAAGATCCTGGTCGTGCCTGCGACCATCTATGTCAATGGCATGCGTTCGGTGCCGCTGGTGATGGTGATTCTGTGGTTCTTCCTGCTGGTGCCTCTGCTGATCGGCAAGCCCATCGGGGCGGAGATGTCAGCGGTCATCACCTTCGTGGCGTTCGAGGCCGCCTACTTCTCCGAGATCATGCGCGCCGGTATCCAGTCCATTCCGCGGGGTCAGGTGTATGCCGGTCAGGCCGTGGGCATGACCTATGGGCAGAACATGCGTCTGGTGGTGCTGCCCCAGGCCTTCCGCAACATGCTGCCGGTGCTGCTGACGCAGACCATCATCCTGTTCCAGGACACCTCGCTGGTCTATGCCATTGGCGCCTACGACATGCTCAAGGGCTTTGAAGTGGCGGGTAAGAACTTCGGCCGTCCGGTCGAGGCCTATCTGGCTGCCGCCGTGCTTTACTTCATCATCTGCTTTACGCTGTCGTGGTTCGTCAAGCGTTTGCACAAGAAGATCGCCATCATCCGTTGATGCTGCAATACAAAGGATATCCAAATGATTGAAATGAAGAATGTCTCCAAGTGGTATGGCAGCTTCCAGGTGCTCAACGACTGCTCCACCAGCATCGCCAAAGGCGAGGTGGTGGTGGTCTGCGGTCCTTCGGGTTCGGGCAAGTCGACTTTGATCAAGACGATCAATGCGCTCGAGCCTATCCAGAAGGGTGAGATCTGGGTCAATGGCACGCCCATCCACGATCCCAAGACCGACCTGCCCAAGCTGCGCAGCACCGTGGGCATGGTGTTTCAGCATTTCGAGCTGTTCCCCCACCTGTCGGTGACCGAGAACCTGACCATCGCCCAGATCAAGGTGCTGGGCCGCAGCGCTGACGATGCCAAGGCCCGTGGCCTGAAGATGCTCGACCGTGTGGGCCTGATGGCGCACAAGGACAAGTTCCCGGGTCAGCTGTCCGGTGGTCAGCAGCAGCGCGTGGCCATTGCCCGTGCACTGTCGATGGACCCGAGCGTGATGCTGTTCGACGAGCCCACCTCCGCGCTGGACCCTGAAATGGTTGGCGAAGTGCTGGACGTGATGATCGGCCTGGCCAACGAAGGCATGACGATGATGTGCGTGACGCACGAAATGGGTTTTGCCAAGAAGGTGGCCAGCCGCGTGATCTTCATGGACGTGGGCGGAAAGATCCTGGAGGACTGCTCCAAGGAAGACTTCTTCGGCAACCCCGACGCCCGCCAGCCCCGCACCAAGGACTTCCTGGGCAAGATCCTGCAACACTGATTGCAGCGTCTCTCGCACACGACCATGGCCGCTTATGCGGCCATTTTTCATGGGCGGATGGTTGGGGGGGGGAGGGGCGGACCGCCATCGTGGACCCTGCGCTGGGGCTGGGCGGCGCGCGCTGCGGGCAGCGCTGGGCCGGCAGACAGGGGCCGCAGGATGCGGCTCCGGAGACATCAGTTGTCGAACTTGTCGCTGGGGAAGCGCAGCATGTCGGTGAGCAGGTAGGACATCGGCACATTCAGCGCAAAGCTCTTGCCCGGCAGCGGCGACTCGAACCACTTCTTGTACAGGCGCGTGATCTCGAAGTTCTGCGACAGCACGCGCATCTCGGCGTCGAAGACCTTCTTCATGCGCACATCGGTGTCACGCATCATCAGCGACAGCGGCTCGATCGACATCAGCTTGCCGATCAGCTTGACCTGTTCGGGCTTCTCCGACTGCGCACGGTGGGCGGCCAGCAGGATGTCGTCCATCAGCCAGACATCGGCGGTGCCCGCCTGCACGGCCTTGAAGCAGGCGTCATGGGTGAGGCACTCGCTGTGCTGGATCTTGAGGCCATTGACGGCCACCCGGCGCTCGAGCACCTGCAGCGAGGTGGTGCCCTTGGTGGTGATCACGCGCTTGCCCGAGAGGTCATCCACATCGTTGATGCCGCTGTCGGACCTGACCAGCATGCGCA
Organism: Comamonas sp. SY3; assembly: GCF_041730275.1. NCBI lineage: Bacteria > Pseudomonadati > Pseudomonadota > Betaproteobacteria > Burkholderiales > Comamonadaceae > Comamonas > Comamonas sp. SY3. The sequence goes on from NZ_JBGTYN010000007.1 coordinate 76,921, forward strand.
CGCCGGCGATGTAGTAGGGCAGGCTGAAGGACACATGCTTGCTCTCACGCCGGTCCTTGGTGTTGGTGGTGTTGCTGCAATCGACATCAATGGCGCCGCTGGCCAGGTCGGTGAAACGGGTCTGGCCGTTGATGGCACGGTACTGGATATCGAGCCTGGCCAGGCCCATGCTCTGCTGGAGCTTGGCGATCAGCGCCTGGCAGATCTCGATGGCGTAGCCGACCGGCTTCTTGGTCTCTCCCATCTCGTAGGCAAAAGGCAGTCCGTCCGGGCGGTAGCCCACGGTGATGCGCTGCGACTCCTTGATCTTGTCCCAACTGTCGGGCAAAGGGGTCTGAGCCAGGCTGCTGCTGGCAAGGCACAGCAGCACAGCGCCGCGAAAAATATGGTTTAGCCACATGTTGCACAGTCCTTGATTAAGAATTCCTACAGCCATCTATGATACGCATAGAGACTGTGTACTCTATGAGCATCGACCCTTAACATTGAGTTACTTTTGCGCCATGCTCGGTCACAGCGATGACGCCCGCATGACCGGTGCGACAATGGCGGGATGAGCACCGCACCCTCCTCCATCAGCATCCTCCGACCCGACGACTGGCACATCCATCTGCGCGATGATGCCGCCCTGGCTACCACGGTGGCCCATGCGGCGCGGCAATTCGCCCGTGCCATCGTCATGCCCAACCTCAAGCCACCGGTCACGACCGCTGAGCTGGCACAGGCCTACAAGGCGCGCATCGTGGCGGCCATCCCCCAGGGCCTGAGGTTCGAGCCGCTGATGACCCTGTACCTGACGGACAAGCTCGCTCCCGAAGAGATCGTGCGTGCCAAGGCCGCCGGTGTGGTGGCCTGCAAGCTCTACCCTGCCGGCGCCACCACCAACAGTGACCACGGGGTGACCGATATCCGCAAGATCTACCCCACGTTGGAAGCGATGCAGCGCGAAGGCCTGCTGCTGCTGGTGCACGGTGAGGTGACCGGCAGTGAGGTCGACCTGTTCGACCGCGAGGCGGCCTTTATCGACCAGCACATGGTGCCGCTGCGCCGCGCTTTCCCCGAGCTGAAGATCGTCTTCGAGCACATCACCACACGCGAAGCGGCCCAGTACGTGACCGAGACCGACCGCTTCGTCGGCGCCACCATCACGCCCCAGCATCTGCTGTTCAACCGCAACGCCATCTTTACCGGTGGCATCCGTCCGCATTACTACTGCCTGCCGGTGCTCAAGCGCGAGGAACACCGCCTGGCGCTGGTGCAGGCCGCCACCAGCGGCAACCCCAAGTTCTTCCTGGGCACCGACAGCGCCCCGCATGCCGCCCAGCTCAAGGAGCATGCCACCGGCTGCGCGGGCTGCTACAGCGCGCATGCGGCCATCGAGATGTACGCCGAGGCCTTCGACAAGGCGGGCGCGCTGGACAAGCTCGAAGGTTTTGCCAGCCTGCATGGTGCGGACTTCTACAACCTGCCGCGCAACACCGACCGCATCACGCTGGTGCGTGAATCCTGGACCCCGCCCGAGTCCTACCCCTTTGGCCAGGCCGATCTCAAGCCGCTGCGCTCGGGCGAAGCGCTGCCTTGGAAGCTGGCAGACTGAGCATTTTTGTCATTTGATGCGTGAATAACGGCCGGGCCACTGCAGACATTCCGCCCGAGCCCGGCTGGTCATCGCTGGACTGGCAGGCGCCCTGGCTGCAGCCCTACCGGGCGCTGGGCCTGCAGGTCAGCGCGCTGGAACGGCAAGGCCTGGCGATGCCCGACTTGCTCAACCGCCTGGGCGACTGCGGCCGGCGTTTTGTGCCGCAGTCGGCGCTGCCGCCAGGTGAGGCCTACGAGCGCTTCATTGCGCGCACCGGCTGCATCCCTTCCCGAGAAAACATGCACGACGGGCTCAACGGCCTGGTCTGGCAGCGCTTTGCGCGCAGCAAGGCAGGGCTCAACGCCTTGCAGGCCCAGGCGATCGAACAGGCGGGCGGTGTGGGTGCCCGCCGGGGCCCGTTGCGCGATGCGCTGACCCTGTTCGACGAAAACGGCGCGGTGCTGCTTGCGCCCGATGCGCTGTGGCAGGCGCTGCAGCAACGCCAATGGCAGCGGCTCTTTGTCGAGCTGCGGCCGCTGTGGCAGCAGGCGCAGCTCATCGTCATCGGCCATGCGCTGCTGGAAAAGCTCATCACCCCCAGAAAACCAATCACCGCGCATGTTTTTTGCCCGGCGCAGCCTTGGCCGATCGTGGACAATATCGACGAGGTCATCGCCGACGCACTGGACGCTGCGCACCTGGCGGGCAAGCCCTTCACACCGTTGCCGGTGCTGGGCATTCCGGGATGGTGCCAGGGCAACCAGCATGTTTCCTTCTACGATGACCCAGACGTATTTCGCTCGGCCCGACGGCCACAACCATCATAAGCACCCGCCGTCGCCATAAAGTGGAGGTAAGGTCTTGAATTACCAAGACATTGCCCCCAGCTACCGAGCACTGTGTTCCCCTCCTTGGAGAATCGACCCCATGAAACGAATGTTCCTTTTTCTGGCGACCAACATCGCCGTCGTTGTGGTGCTTGGCATTGTTGCCAGCCTGCTCGGTGTCAACCGCTATCTGACCGCCAATGGCCTGAACCTCGGGGCGCTGCTCGGCTTTGCCTTCATCATGGGTTTTGGCGGCGCCATCATCTCGTTGCTGATGAGCAAGCCCATTGCGAAGATGAGCATGGGCGTCAAGATCATCAACCAGCCCCAAAGCGCTGACGAGGCCTGGATTGTCGAGACCGTGCGCCGCTTCTCGGACCAGGCTGGCATCCAGATGCCCGAGGTAGGTATCTATGAAGGCGAGGCCAACGCATTTGCGACAGGCGCTTTCAAGAATTCGGCACTGGTGGCCGTCTCCACCGGGCTGCTGCAAGGCATGACCCGTGAAGAGGTCGAGGCTGTCATCGGCCACGAGGTCGCCCACGTGGCCAATGGCGATATGGTGACGATGGCGCTGATCCAGGGCGTGATGAACACCTTTGTGGTGTTTCTCTCGCGCGTCATCGGCTACGCGGTCGATTCGTTCCTGCGCCGCAATGACGAGCAAAGCTCGGGCCCCGGCATTGGCTACATGATCACCACCATCGTGCTCGATATCGTCTTCGGCTTCCTGGCTGCCATCATCGTGGCCTGGTTCTCGCGCCAGCGCGAGTTCCGTGCCGATGCCGGTGCCGCCCGCCTGATGGGCCGCAAGCAGCCGATGATCAATGCCTTGCACCGCCTCGGCGGCATGCAGCCCGGCGCCCTGCCGCAAAGCATGCAGGCCATGGGCATCACCGGCGGCTTGGGCAAGCTGTTCAGCTCGCACCCTCCGATTGAAGAGCGCGTGGCCGCGCTGCAAAACAACCAGGTGCAATAAGCCTTGGCTCGCACCCACACCAAAGCACTGCCTCGGCAGTGCTTTTTTTATGGGCGCCGGGCGGCGGATCGGGCTGCGCTGGCAGGGGCGGCCCCGCTTTTACCGCTGATTTACGCGCCGCTCACCGGGCGTTAAGGCGGCGCTCCTTCAATGGAGTTCTTGCAATGACTGGAGATGCACCATGTCGCACACTCCCACTTCTGGGGATCCTCTGCAAAACTCCCTGCCCGGGTCTGAACGCGGTCTCGGGCGATCCGCTGCGTTGTCTTCCTTGTCAATGGCTACGGCTCGACTGCCAAAGACGCCTTGCGTCTCATCGCGCTTGGCGAGGGTTTTGCAGAGCATCCCGGGGCGTTCGGCTGCTTTGGGGGCCGGGGCCCTGGCGGTCGCCGCCCTGGTGACCGGCTGCGTTGTCGCACCCGCCGAGCCCTATGCCTATGGCAATCCTGCGGCGGTGGTCGTATCGGCGGAAGCGCCGCCGCCCCTGCGTTATGAGCCCGTCCCGGTAGCGGTGGCACCGATAGCAACCCAGGTCTGGATTGGCGGCTTTTGGGATTGGAGCGGAGGCCGTTATGTCTGGCGTGAAGGCCGATGGGCGGCACCTCCGCACCATGGTGACCGCTGGGTGCCCCGTGAATGGGTGCGCGGCCCCCATGGCTGGCAGGCCCGTGGCGGGCATTGGGAGCGCCGCTGAAGTGGCCCGGCAGGCCAGGCCCTGACCAGGGTCCGGTCTGCAGCGCGGCTCAGCGCATCGTGTAGTTCAGCTGAAACATCAGTGCGGACTTGCCCAGCACATTGAGCTGGCCGCCCCAGTGCTGGTTGTAGTTCCAGCCTACAGCCGGGATGGCAGTGATGCCCCAGCCGTTGCGGTTGTTGAGCGGAATCTTGCGGTGGTACGGGTATTTGTAGCCATGGATCACGCCGCCGGTGAGCTTGAAAAACAGCTGTGGCGTGCTGGACAGCGGCTGGAACTGCCAGCCGTAATACGCGTACTGGCTGGGCTGGCCAAAGGAATTGCTGAAATAGGCAAAGCCGGCCACCTGGTGGTCATCGAGCCTTTTCTCGGCGTTGAGCAGCCATACATACTTGTGCCGCTCGTCATCGGGCTCGAAGTCACGCTCCTTCTTGGCGTTGGAGTAGTGGTAGGTGTAGGGGGAGTAACCCAAGGTCCAGCCCGACAGCGCGGAGCTGTCGCTGCCATCCGGGTCATCGACGCTGGCTGCCCAGGCAGAGCCGGACAGCGCACAGAGCAGGGCCGCACACCAGCTGGCAGCACTCAGGCCAGAAGCGTTCCGGCGGGACCAGAAGGTAGAGGGGATCGCGGGCATGGGCAACCTTCAGCAACATCAGAACAATCCAAAATTCTAGGGGGCTGCGCTGGAGGTCGGGATTCGTTTGTGGCGTGCGGACCTCAAAGTTGTAAGAAGCCGTTTTTTAAGCCGTTGTTAAGCGGTACATGCCGTAAATTGTTGTCGCGCTGCGGGGCAGGGGCCCGCCCGCTGCGTGCTGCGCAGGCATGGGCCCGCGCTCCGGCCCCTTCCAGCGGGCCTACACGGGCCGCAGGCGGGACCACAGCCCCGCACGTTACAACGCGGCTCCCGAGCCGCGCGAGCCCGACGACGGCACGGGCCGCCCCAGAATGGCGCAGGCCACCGCCTCGCCCACCTTGATGCCATCGACCCCTGCGGACAGAATGCCGCCGGCATAGCTGGCGCCTTCCCCGGCCGGGTACAGGCCACGCGTGTTATCGCTCTGAAAATCAGCGCCCCGTCCGATCTTGACCGGCGACGAGGTGCGCGTCTCCACACCCGTCAGGATGGCATCGCGCATGTCATAGCCCCGGATCTTTTTGCCAAACGCAGGCAGGGCCTCGCGCATGGCCTCGATCGCGTAGGCCGGCAGGGCCTGGTGCAGGTCGCCCAGGGTGATGCCCGGCTTGTAGGAGGGCTCCACATGGCCAAAGGCCGTCGAAGGCGTGCCTGCGACAAAATCGCCCACCAGCTGGCCCGGGGCGCTGTAGTTCTGTCCACCCAGCAAATAGGCTTTCGATTCCAGCTGGCGCTGCAGCACGATGCCCGACAGCGGGTGGAAAGCGCCAGGGGCCTGCGCCTCCACGCCATAGGTCTTGCCACCAAAGGCCCAGGCAAAGCTCTCGGCATCCTGCGGATAGTCTTCGGGGTTGATCGCGCAGACCATGCCGGCATTGGCATTGCGCTCGGCGCGGGAGTACTGGCTCATGCCATTGGTCACCACGCGCTCGGGCTCGCTGGTGGCGGCCACCACGGTGCCGCCCGGGCACATGCAAAAGCTGTAGACGGCGCGGCCGTTCTTCGCATGGTGCACCAGCTTGTAGTCGGCCGCGCCCAGCAGCGGGTGGCCGGCATCCTTGCCCCAGCGTGCGCGGTCGATGACGCTTTGCGGGTGTTCGATGCGAAAGCCCACCGAGAAGGGCTTGGCCTCCATGGCCACGCCGCGCTCGTAGAACATCGCAAAGGTGTCGCGCGAGCTGTGGCCCAGTGCCATCACTGCATGCCGGGTCGGCAGGGTGTAGCGCTCGCCACTCGCCTGGTCCAGTACCTGCAGGCCCACCAGCTGGCGTGCATCGCCCTCGACCAGCACATCGGTGACCTTTTGCTCAAAGCGGATCTCACCGCCCAGGCGCACGATCTCCTCGCGGATGCCCTCGACCACCTTGACCAGCTTGAAGGTGCCGATGTGCGGGTGGGCGGTGAACAGGATCTCCGGCGGCGCGCCGTAGGTGACGAACTCCTGCATCACCTTGCGGCCCAGGTGGCGCGGGTCCTTGATCTGGCTGTAGAGCTTGCCATCCGAGAAGGTGCCTGCGCCGCCTTCGCCAAACTGCACATTCGATTCGGGCGTCAACCGGCGCTTGCGCCACAGCCCCCAGGTGTCCTTGGTGCGCTGGCGCACCGTCTTGCCGCGCTCCAGCACGATGGGCTTGAAGCCCATCTGCGCCAGCACCAGCGCTGCAAAAATGCCGCAGGGCCCAAAGCCCACCACCACCGGGCGATCCTGCATGTCCGCCGGCGCCTGGCCCACCGGGTGCCAGGCCATGTCGGGCGTCGGGTTCACATGCGAGTCTGCCGCAAAGCGCTGCAGCAAGACCGCTTCCTGCGCGGGCTCTGCCAAGGTCACATCGACGATGTAGACCGCCAGCAGCTCGGACTTGCGCGCATCAAAGCTGCGCTTGTGCACCTGCAGCTGGGCAATGGCGGCGGGCTGCAGGCCCAGGCGCTGGGCGGCCAGCTGGCTGAGCGCCTCCTGGGGCGCGTATTCGGTGTGGTTGTCGGGGTGGTAGGGCACCGCCGAGAGGGGGAGTTTGAGTTCTGCAATCCGGATCATGGCTTGTACCTATCAAGCAAGGGCATGGATGGTAGCTGATATGGCCGCAGCAGGGCGGACGGGCGGGGCGCATCCCCATGGCGCAATAAGGTAAGCCCCTGGCAAACCCGGTGCCCAGCGCTCAGCGGTGGAGCTCCAGGCGCGAGTAGCCAATTCCCGCGCCCTTCTCCACCCGGATCTGCGCCGGAATGCGCTCCTTGAGCGCCTCCACATGGCTGATGATGCCGATCATCTTGCCGCTGGCGTTGAGCGTGTCCAGCGCCGTCAATGCCACTTCCAGCGTGTCGCCGTCCAGCGTACCAAAGCCCTCATCCAGGAACAGCGAATCGATCGAGGTCTTGCTGCTGACCAGGTCCGACAACGCGAGCGCCAGTGCCAGGCTGACCAGAAAGGCCTCGCCCCCCGACAAGGTGCGGGTATCGCGCGCGACATCGCCTTGCCAGCTGTCGACGATATCGAGCTCCAGCTCGCCGGTGCTCTTGCGCTGCAGCAGGTAGCGGCCATGCAGCCGCGCCAGATGGCCGTTGGCCAGGGCCAGCAAATGGTCCAGGGTCAGGCCCTGGGCAAACTTGCGGTACTTGTCGCCCTTGGCCGAGCCGATCAGCCCATCCAACCGTTGCCACAGCTCGCTGTCGCGCTCCTGCGCCGCGATCTGCGCCAGCAAGGCCTGCTGGCCGCTGCGGCGCTGGTCGTCATCGGCCAGGCGCGCGCGGTGGGCGCCCATGCGCTCAGCCGTCTGGTTGCGCTCTGCTTCCAAGGCCTGCCATTGCGCGTCCAGCGCCTCGGGTGTTTCACCGGTCAGGGCCTGGGCTTGCAGTTGCTGGTGGTGTTGCGCCGCTTCCTCGGCCACCGTGCTGGCGCGTTGCAGCGCCAGCTGCAGGCCATCACGCTGCTGGGTGAGCCGCTCCAGCTCGCCCGGTGGCAACAATGCGTGCGCAAAGGCCTGTGCATCGGCAAAGGGGCTCGCCTGCAAGCCCTGGTCCCAAGCCGCCAGGGCGAGTGCTTGTGCCGACTGCAGCTGCTCGAGTTGCTGGCCCGCTTGCCGGGCCTGGCCGTCCAGGCTGGCCAGCGCTTGGCGGGTCTGTTCCAGCAGTGCAGCGCAATCGGCCAGCGTGGCGGGCAGCGCGATGGCCGCGGCACCCGTCTGCGCCGGTGGCGGCGATTGCGCCAGGCGCTGCTGCCATTGCCGGGCCTCTTGCGCGCACTGGCTCGCCTGGAGCTGTTGCAGCCCCAGCTGCTGGGCGACGGTGTGCAGCTGCGTATGGTGCTGTTGCCACTGCTGCCATTCCTGCTGGCGGGCCTGTAACCAGGCATCGTGGCCGTCGGCGGGTGGCATCGTCAGGCCCAGCGGGGTGAGGCTGGATTGCAACGCGGCCTCGGCCGCATCGACCAGCGCTTGCACATCCGCTACAGCCTGGACCAGGCGTTGCTGCTGGTTGCTGTTGTCTTGCTGGGTCTGCTGCAGGCGCGCTTGCGCATGCTGCGCATCTTGCAGGGTTTGGGCCGCTGCATGGGCGCTGTCTTTGGCGCGCTGCAGTGCTTGCTCTGCAACTTCGGCTGCGGCCAAGCCCTGTTGCAACTGGGCGGCTTGCGCGGCACTGGCTTGCTGTGCCTCTGCGAGGGTTTGCGGCTGCTGCCAGGCAGATGCGGAGATGGGCGGGACCATGGCGTTGCACAGGGTCTGCCATTGCTGTTGCCATGCATCCAGCCGTTGCTCGGCCGCCGTTAATTGGGCCTGGAGACTGGTCTGCTGATTCTGGGCCGCTGCATGCGCGGCGCTGAGCTGCTCGCCCTGGTGCTGCAGCGCTTCCAGCTCGGCCTGCGCGGTCTGCAGCGCGGCGGCGGTGGCTGATACATCGAGGGCAGCATAGGCAGCAATCGCCGGGTGTTCATGGGCGCCGCACAGGGGGCAGGCTTCGCCCGGCTGCAGGGCCTGGCGATGGGCTTCCAGGCTTTGGATGCGCTCTTCTTGCGCCAACAGGCGCTGTTTGTCACTCACCCGCTCCTTCTGCGCTTTGTACTGGCTGCGCAGTGCGGCCAACGTGGCCTGCTGCTGGGCCAGCGGTGCGGTGCAGGCCTGCAGCGCATCGCCCAGCTGCTCTGCATCCCGCGCCAGCGGTGGGCGTTGCTGCACTTGCTGCAGCAACTGCTGCCAGGCTTGCTGGTGCTGCTGGGCGGTCTGCCAGTGGCTGCGCAACTGGCCCAGGCTGCCGCCATAGGGCGCCAGGCGGCTTTGTAGCGCGGTTTGCGCCTCGTGCGCTGCGGCATCCGCCTGCTGCTGCGCGGCTTGGGCCTGTTGCAGATGGGTGGCCTGTGCCGCCATCTGCTGCTGCAGCAACTGGCCTTGTTCCCGGGCTTGCTGCAGCATGGCTTGCTCTTTCGCCAACTGGCGCTGCTGCTGCTGGCGCTGCGCCAGCTGCTCGCGCCAACCGCTCAGCTGGTCGCCCAGCGCGGCAAGGGCCTGGTGCTGCTGCAGCCAGTGCTGCAGATCGCTCTGCTGGTTTTGCAGCTGCTGGAGTGCCTGCTCAGCCTGCTGCTGGGCATGCAGTGCCAGCGTGCTGGCATGCTGCTGCAGCTGCCACTGGCGGCTGTGGGCATCGGCCAGGCGGCCCTGCAAGGGGGCCAGGACGGCCTGGCCTGCAGCGGTGGCCGCTTGCGCCTGCTGCCAGGCTGCATGCAGTGGAGCAATCGACTGCGCAGGGCCATGGGCCTGCAGACGCAGCAGATCGGGAGTGGCATCCTGCAGTTCTTGCTGGGCTTGTTGCAGGCGCACCTGGGCCTGTTGCTGTGCCTGCGCCGCTTGTGCGGTTTGCTGCTGCCAGTGCTGCAGGGCTTGCAGCGCGGCATGGCGGGTTTGCAGTGTGGCCAGTGCATCCTGCAGTTGCTGTGCGTCGGCCTGCAATTGCGCGCGCTCGGCCTCGGGCAGCAGCTGCACAGCGCCCGCCTGGGCCTTGTCACGCTCCAGCGCCTGGCGGGCATCGCGGGCGCGCTCAAACACGGTTTGCGATATCTGGCTGTAGATGTCGGTGCCGGTCAGCTCCTCGAGCAGCTCGGCCCGCTCATTCGCCTTGGCCTCCAAAAAGGCCGCAAACCCGCCCTGTGCCAGCAGCATCGATTTGGTAAAGCGCTGAAAATCCAGCCCGGTGATCTCGGTCATCTGGCGCAGTTTGTCGCTGCTGTGGGTGCTCAGGATTTCGCCATCGGCTACGCGCGCCAGCTCTACCCTGGGCCCTTGCAGCGCGCCGCTGGCCTTGTCGCGGGCACGGCGCTGGCTCCAGAAGGCGCGGTAGACGGTGCCCTTGACCTCAAACTCCACCTCGGCCAGGCAGTCTGCCGTGTGGCGCGTCATCAGGTCGTTGCTGCCGGCGCTGATGGTCGCCAGCCGGGGTGTCTGGTGGTAGAGCGCCAGGCAGATCGCATCGAGCAAGGTCGATTTGCCGGCACCCGTCGGGCCGGTGATCGCAAACAGGCTGTTGTCGGCAAAGGGCGCTGCGGTGAAATCGATGCGCCACTCGCCTTTGAGCGAGTTCAGGTTCTTGAGGCGCAGGCTGCGTATCTTCATAGCGGCTCCCCGCTGGGGTTGACCAGCGACTGCAGCACGCTCTGGTAGCGCGCGGTCAGCGCCTGCTGCAGCTCGGCGTCCATGGTTTCCAGCGCCAGGCGGCGCTCGAACACCTGTGCAGGGGTCAGCGCATCCAGCGCCTCGGCGTCCGGGCCGCTCCACTGTGCTGCTGCCCGACCGCGCAGCCTTTTGACCCGCAGCAGCTGTAGCGGCAAGCCGTCGGCGAGTGCCTGCACGCGCAGTGGCAGGTCGGCCAGGTAGTCATCTTCTTCGATCGTGATGTCCAGCCACACCTTTTTGTCGGCCCGGGCCAGCGCAGTGGCTTGCTCGAACGCGGCGGGCAAGGCCGCCAGGCGGCTGCGCAATGCCATCATGGGCTGGAACACCGGCACAGGCAGGGCTGTCACCGACTGCAGCCCTGGTGCGCCCAGTTCCACCAGCAGCATCTGTTTGGTCTGGCGCGCCTCGTCAAAACCCAGCGCGATCGGCGAGCCGCTGTAGCGGATGTGCGCCAGCCCGCCCACTGTCTGCGGCTGGTGGATATGGCCCAGCGCGATGTAATCCACCGGCGGAAAGGCCTGGGTCGGAAAGGCCTCCAGCGCGCCGACATAGATCTCGCGCACCGATTCGCTGCTGCTCGCGCCCACGGTGGTGAGGTGGCCGGTGGCGATGATGGGCAACTGCCGCCCCAGGCTGGCCTGCAGCGCCGCCTGCTGCTGCAGTGCCGCCGCATACACCTGCTGGTAGGTGGCCTGTATCGCCTGCTGCAAGGCCAGCTGTTTGTCCTGCGCGCTTTGCTCGGCCTGGCTTTGCAGCACATCGCGGGGGCGGATGAAGGGCAGCGCGCAGACGATGCAGCCAGGGGTGCCATCGCGCAGCGGCAGGATGCGCACATGCTGCTCGGCAGCGCCGGTGGCGGCAATCACCTGGGTGCCCAGCGCTTGGAGCAGTCCCTGGCTCTCTTCCAGCACCGCGACCGAGTCATGGTTGCCGCCCAGCACCAGCAGCGCGACACCGGCCTGGTGCAGGCGCGCGACCAGGCGATTGTAGAGCGCGCGGGCGTAGCTCGGTGGCGCGCCGGTGTCAAAAATATCGCCAGCGATCAGCACCGCATCGGCGGCTTGCGCCGCTGCCTGTTCCAGCAGCCAGTCGATCAGCGCACTGTGCTCTGCCTGGCGGCTTTGGCCCATGAAATACTGGCCCAGATGCCAGTCCGAGGTGTGAATGATGCGCATGGTGGGGGGGAGGGATGGAGAGATCGCGGGAACCCTGCCGATGGTAGTCGCTGCGCGCCGCGCCGGTCAAAGAAAAAGACCTCGCCAGGGTCTGCACCCGGGCGAGGTCTGGCAGCCGATGAGGCGGTACTTACTTCTGAACGCCCAGCGCCTTGCGCGCCGCAGCGCGGTTGTAGGCAAAGCCAAACACCACCAGTGCGAGCACCAGGGCCTGGGCCAGCAGGGTCTCCACTGTGGGGAACATGCCCAGCAGCTCGATGCGGGGCGCGGCCAGCGGCGTGGCGCCGACCCAGCCAGCCTCTTGCAGCGAGGACACGCCCTTGCCCACCAGCACGACGGCCAGCACGGCCACCAGGATCGACGTCGCCGAGAAGAAGCGGCCCACAGGCATGCGGGCACTGGTGCGCAGCAGCACCAAGGCGATCACCGCCAGAATCGCCACCGCAGCCAGGCCGCCGCCCAGCAAGGCGGCGTGGTGACCGTCCGAGGCCAGGGCCGAGAAGAACAGCACGGTCTCGAACACCTCGCGGTAAACGGAGATAAAGGCCAGCGCGAACAGGCCCCACATGGAGCCCTGGCCCATGCTGGCCGAGAGCTTCTCGCTCAAATAGCTTTGCCAGCGGCCGGCGCTGCTCTTGCTGTGCATCCACAGGCCCACGCTCAGCAGCACCAGCGCTGCCACGACCGAGCCCAGGCCCTCGGTCACCTCGCGGCTGGCGCCGCTGATCTCCACCAGGTAGGTGGCGGCGGCCCAGGTCAGGCCGCCGGCGACCAGGGCTGAACTCCAGCCGGCATGCACATAGCGCAGCGCATCCTGGCGGCCGGCCTTGCGCAGCAGCGCCACCATGCCGATGACGATCAGCAAGGCCTCCAGCCCTTCGCGCAGCAAGATGGTGAGCGCGCCGACAAAGGTGGCGGTGGCGTCCGACGCGCCTGCGTTCAGCTCGGCCTCGACCTGGTCAAACATGGTCTGCAACTGCCGGGCAGCGGCCTCGGCCTGCTGCACCGTGCCGCTGGCCACTGTGGCACGGTACTGCACCATGGCCGATTCGACCTGGGTCATCAAGGTCTTGTTGCGCGCGGCAATGGTGGGCTCCAGCGGCTCAAAGCCGTCCAGGTAGGCAGACAGGGCCAGCTTCATCGCCTGGTTGCGGTCACCGGCCTTGAGGGCCACCAGGCTTTGCGCGAGGCGCTGGCGTGACAGCGCCACGCCGCTGGCCTTGCCTTCGGTGATGACCTCGGGGTTGGCGCGCAGATAGGCCAGCACCGCGCGGGCCTGTTCGATCGGCATGGCCGGAGTCAGGCTTTGCGCGGTGGTGGTGCTGAGGGCGGCCAGATCGGCAAAGCGGGCGCGCAGGCCTGCATCGTTCTGCCACAGCGCCTTGCCGGTGGCGCGCAGTTCGTCGTTGTACGACAGGCCGCCGACAAAGTAGGCCAGTGCCCAGCGGTCGTCGTCGGGCAGTGCGCCAAAGGCCACCATCGACGTGCCTTCCACACCTTGCGAGGTCACCTGGTACAAGGCCATCAGGCTGCGGGCATTGGCGCGCTGGGCATCGCTGAACGCAATCGGCTGCGGATCCAGACCTTGCGCCGCAGGGCCATCGCCGCCGCCGGTGGCGCCATGGCAGCTTGCACAGATTTGCTGAAAGAGTTGAGAGCCTTTTTTTATATCGGGAGCCTTCGCCGGGGCGACGGGCATCGGGTAGGCCGCCACCAGCAACTGGGCCGCCTGGTGGGCCAGCCGGGCCACCTCATCGGCAGACGCCTTGGCCTGCACGGCCGCACGCAGTTGGCCGACCAGGGCCGTCACCCGGGCCTTGTCGGCATGTGCAGGCAGGGCCCCCGCCTGCTGCAGCGCATTGGCGCTGAAGTCCAGCATCTCGGCATATTCGCCCTCGCTGGCGATTTGGCCGTTCTCGACCGCGCCACCGTAGTCCACGGCGACATAGTCCAGCAGCTGCCAGAGCTGGCGGGCGTCGGTGGCTTCGGGAGCCGTGGTGGTCGCTGCAGGCGCCGCAGCGGGCGTTTGGGCAAGGGCAGGGCCGCTGAGCAAACCGGCCAGCAGCGCCAGTGTCCAGCTGAATGAAGAACGCATGGAATGTTATGAATAAGAATTATTCGCGGTATTTTATGCTTGTTTACATTCTGTACTGCCGCAGTCGCCCAGCGGGGCGGAAGCGCCAGAACGGCTCTGCAGACCGGCTCGGCGCGCGTGGTGGGGCGCTGCTGGAAACGCAATTGGTAACCATTTCTACGCCTTGGATCGATACACTGCGGCCACGCGCTTGTGCTCATGGGGAGGGCAACGCGTCGCACGCCGCATGCCCGTGCCGTGCCGCAATGAGGAGATACAACATGGAAAAACTAACAGGAATGGCCGTTGTGGCCGTGGTCGTGTGTGCCGGACTGATCGGCTGCAGCAAGAAGGAAGAGACGCCCAGCAGCCCGCCAGCAGCCGCTCCGGCAGCGGCGCCTGCTGCAGCCCCGGCACCGGCACCCGCTGCGGCGGCACCCAAGGTGCAGCCGGGCAAGTGGCAAGCCATCACCGAAATGAGCGGCCCCATGGGCCAGCAGGCGCTGGCCGGCATGGAGCAGGCCTTCAAGACCATGACGCCAGAGCAGAAGAAGGCCGCCAACCTGGACAATGCCAAGGTCGAAGGCGGCAAGCTGGTGCAAGAGATGTGCATCACCCCCGAGATGGCGGGCAAGACCTTGCAATCGCTGGCCGATGCGCAGCTGAAGAACATGCCAGGCTGCAGCCCCGCCGACGTCAAGAGCGATGGCAACAAGGAATCGATGCGCTTTAGCTGCGGCGACGGCAAGATGAGCATGGACCTTGAGGCCGTCTACGTCTCGCCCACTGAGAACACCGTCACCAGCAAGATGGACATGGGCGGTCAGGGGATGACCACCACGGTGACCAGCAAGCGCGTGGGCGACTGCTGATAAAGAGGCTCGTGCGCCGCTGCTTGGGCGGTGGCGCGTGGAGCTTTTGAATGTAAGAACGCAGCCTGGGGGCTGCGTTTTTTATGGGCGCCCATGAACAGGGTCAATCCATCCAGGCACGGTTACTGCTCCACCCGTATCACCTGCGCCAAATCGACACCCAGCGACTGCGCTTTCTCAAGCAGGGCTTGCCGTTGCGCCTCCGCAATGGTCTTGCTGCGCGAGAGGATCCAGACGTAATCGACGCTGCTGCCGATGACCAAGGCGGTCTGGTACTGGTCATCAAGGCTGACCACGTTGTAGCCGCCGTAGAAAGGGCCGAAGAACGAGACCTTCAGCGCAGCCTCATCGGCCTGGCGCAGGAAGCGTGCCTTGCCTTGGGCCTCCCTCCACTGCTGCTTGACAGGGTCATAGCCGCGGTTCAGCACGGTCACGCTGCCATCGGCATTGAGGCTGTAGGTGGCAGTCACCTGGGTCAGGCCCTTTTCAAAGCGGTGGTCAATGCGTGCCAGCTCATACCAGGTGCCCATGTATTTGCTGGCGTCAAAGTTGCTGACCGGCTGAACACCTGGGGGAACGGAAACGGCGCAACCGGGCAGCGCGACGGCAGTGCCGGTGATGACCAGCGCCATGGCCGTGGCGCGGATGAGAGCGCTTGTGCAGAAAGGCATCGTAGATTTCCTTTTGTGTCTAGGGCAGGGCCAAACGGGAGAAGTGGATGAACAGGTCTGCTGCAAGACTGGCCCACTGCGGGGCTACCGGCAATGGGCGCGCATGCCGTGCTGCTGTCGTCCCAGCCCCCGCATCAGGCCTTGGTGATGCGGCGCACGCTGGCAAAGTACCAGCGGTCGGGCAGGCAGCGCAGCAGCCGCATCCAGCGGGTAAAGCGGCGGGGGAAGTTCATCTCGAACTGTCCGCGCGCCCAGCCTTGCAGGATGTGCTGCGCCGCTTCGGCGGGGCTGATCAGTGCCGGCATCCGGAAGCTGTTCTGGGCGGTCAGCGGGGTCTCGACAAAGCCGGGGTTGATGATGGACACGCCCAGCCCTTGGGGGTGCAGGTCGAGGTAGAGGTTTTCTGCCAGGTTGTTGAGCGCCGCCTTGGTGGGGCCATAGGCCAGCGACATCGGCAGCCCCCGGTAGCCGGCAACGCTGCCGACCAGCGCGATATGGCCTTGCCCCGCCTGCAACAGCATCGGAAGCACGGCGTCCAGCACATGGAGCACGCCGACATAGTTGACCGCCAGGTGTTTCTGCATCTCTTCGAGGTCGAATGCGGTGGCGCGCAGTGGCCGGTAATAGCCTGCACAGTACAGCACCAGGTCGGGCGCAGCACCTAAGGCGGTATGCACGGCTTGCGCGGCTGCGGCGACTGTGCCCGGCTGGCTCACATCCAGCGCCAGTGCCAGGCAGCCAGGGCGGCTGTTGGCAAAGTCCTGCAGCGCTGCCCCATCCCGGGCCGATACGACAACGCGTGCGCCCCGTGCATGCAGCGCCTCCGCCGTGGCCCGGCCAATGCCGGTGGAGGCACCAATCACCCAAGCGGATCGGCCTTGCCAGTCGGGCATCGGCAGATTGAGCCTGGCTTGCAGCAGCGGCATTATCCCGGCTCCTTGGTGAATGCAATGGTCAGATCGCCCAGGTGGATGCCGAACTTGCTCATCGCGGTGCGGTTGAGCATCGTGCGCCCGTCCATCAGGTACATCCAGTCGTCCATCCGTACGTTCCAGACCCTTCCGTTCACCGGCAAGGCCAGCACGTAGTTCCAGTGCAGCGCGTTGCCGGCAGCCTGGCCCGTGGCCGGGCCGACCACATCCCCTGCCTGGCCGCTATAGCGCCCTTCACCCAGGTACTGGATGTGCCAGGTGCGCTCCTGCGTCGTGCCATCGCTGTAGACAAAGTGCTCTTCCAGCACGCCGTCATTGCCCGTCCACCTGCCGGTCATGTGCACGGTAAAGCGCTTGACCACCTTGCCCTGGCGGTCGGTGAACATGCCATGCGCCGTGAGCGGGCCGTTGAAGTACTGGCGCAGGTCCAGCGCCGGGCGCTCCTGGGCGTAGTCTTCGACCGGGGGGCTGGCGCAGGCGCTCAGCACAGCGATCGTGCCGACCAAGGCCAGGCCGATTCCGGCGCGCCGCAGGGTCAGGAACCGGTGGGTGCAGGGTGGGGATGTCATCATTACCTCCAGGAGGGTTGCAGGCGTTCAGCGCGCCAGAGTGAGGCCAGGGCCAACAACTTGAGCAGGCAGGGCAGACCGCCATAGGCCCAGGCCAGCGCCTGTAGACCGGCGGGGGCGGTGCTGCCGCTGTGGTAGCCCGCAATGGCGAGCAGCGGCAGGCACAACCCGGCGGCGAGAGCCAGGTTGAGCTTGGTGGCGCAGGCCCACCAGCCCAGGTAACGCCCGTCGCCGGATCCCCCATGGCCAGATTCGTGGATCACACCGGTCAGCAGCGCACCAGGCACCGCCAGGTCTGCGCCCAGCGCCAGGCCGCTGGCGATGCAGATGGCGGCAAAGGCCCAGGCATCCCCCGCGCCCAGCAGGGACGCCGAGAAAAATGCAATGACGCTGGCCAGCATGCCGGCGCGCCAGCTGGGCGCCAGGCCCCAGCGGGCAACGGCTTTCACCCACAGCGGCAGGCCAAGGGCTGCAGCGGCGAAGTAGCACAGCAAGAACAGCGGCAGCAGCTCGGGCGCCTGGAGCCGGTCCACGACAAAGAAAGGCAAGAGCGTGGCCGGTATGGCCGCCGCAATTCCGTTGAGCATGAAGACCGACAGCAGCCGGCGAAAGGCGGCATCGCGCCACGGCGAGGCCTGGGGCAGGCCACCGCGCGGTGCGGCCCGTGCAACCGCATCTGCATCGCCCGCGCGCGGATCGTGCAGCCGGTACAAGCCCAGCAAACCCAGGCCCAGCGCGGCCAGCAGCACCGCACTGGTCGCATCCACGCCCAGCAGGCTGGGCAAGACGCTGGCCGTGAGTACGCCCACCAACGTGGCGCCCTCGCGCCAGGCGGTCACCTGGGTGCGCCAGGCTGCCTGGCCGCCCCAGCGGGTGCCCCAGGTCTGGTGCAGGATGGCAACGGCGCTGTAGGCCAAGGTGCTCAGCAGCAGGCAGGCTGCGAGCCAGCCCAGCATCTGGACCGGGTGGCTGGCGGGCGGGTGCCACAGCGCAAAAAACCCCAGGGCCATGGCCAGACTGCCCAGCGCCGCCGCCAGCCAGGCGGCACCTCGCCCGCGCTGCAGCAGGCGGTCTGCCAGGCGGCCCAGCGCCGGGTCCAGCAGCGCATCGAACGCCCGGGTGGCGAGCAGCACGGCCCCCAAGCCGGCCAGTGGCGCACCGGCCTCGGCCGCGTAGTAGTGGGGCAGGGTCACATACAACGGCAGCGATACAAAGGCCAGCGGTGCAGCCAGCGCGCCATAGGCCAGCCCCGTGCGCCAGGAGAGCGCTTGCTGAACAGGGATGGCGTTCATGGCGGACCGTCCTCAGCCCTGGCCCAGCAGCGCAGCGCGCAGTGCCGGTGCGGAGGTTTGCTCCGACAGCCAGATGCCAAAGAACAGGCGCGCATACAGCGCATCGTCAATGGCGGCGGTCTCGCGCCCGTTGTGCAGGAAGACGACCTTGCCTGTGCCGCCGTTCAGGCCCAGCAGGCGGTCCTGCGCCACCACATCGGGAAAGGCCTGCTTCATCATGCGCAGCCACTGGCGGGCCTGGTCCTCCGAGAAGGGCGCCACCCGGCGCATCTCGGCAATGGAGCGCTCCGCAATGGCCTCACCCTCGAGCTTGCGGTCGTAGACCAGCTCCAGCGCAAAAGGCTGGCGTGCGTAGTCCTGCGGGTTGAAGCCGGCAGGCGCCCACAGCCGCGCCTCGTAGACCCGCAGTCCAAAAAACCGCAGCACACCGGTGCCGACCAGGCGCGCGCCGGGCAAGGCGGTGCCCAGCTCGGCAGGGATGGCAGGTGTGGCAGCGAGGAGGTCGTGGGTCATGGCAGTAATGGAAAGAGCAACAAGGCTGGCGCCCCAGCACAGGGTTTGGCGTCGGCGCAGGTCAGGCATGGTCGGGCCTGCGCAACGTGAACTGGACCACATCGGTATTGCCCATGTCGAACGATGCCTCGCAGTAGGCGAGGTAGAAGCGCCAGATACGGATGAAACGCTCGTCAAAGCCCTGGTCCCGCACGGCATCGAGCTGGCGCTCGAAAGCGTCGCGCCAGCGCCTCAGCGTCTCGGCATAGTCGCTGCCAAAATGCAGCTTGTGTTCCACGACCAGTCCGGCCCGCAGCGCCTCCTGCTCAAAGGCTTCGGTGCTGGGCAGCAACCCCCCGGGAAAGATGTACTGCTGGATGAAGTCGGTCGAGTGCAGGTAACGTGCAAACAGGTCGTTGCGCAAGGTAATCGACTGCACGCAGGCCCGGCCACCGGGCTTGAGGCACTGGCGCAGCGTCTGGAAGTAGCTGCCCCAGTATTCATGCCCCACGGCTTCAAACATCTCGATGGACACGATGGCATCAAAGGGTTGCGCCTGGTGCTCGGCCGCCAGGTCGCGGTAATCCTGGTAGCGCAGATCGACCTGATGCGCCAGTCCCGAATCGGCGATGCGCTGCCGTCCCCACAGCAGCTGTTCGCGCGACAGCGTTACCCCGGTAACCTGCGCACCAAATGCCTCGGCTGCCATCTGCGCCAGGCCGCCCCATCCACACCCGATCTCCAGCAGGCGCTGGCCCGGCTGCAGTCCGGTTTGCCGCAGCGCCTGCCGCATCTTGGCATCCTGGGCCTGGCCCAGGTCGGCCTGGGCCCGTGCCGGGGCGTCGCGCCCGACAAACCAGGCTGCGCTGTAGCTCATGCCCGGATCGAGAAACAGGCGGTAGAAGTCATTGCCCAGGTCATAGTGGGCATGGATGTTTCTGGCACTGCCCGCTCGCGTATTGCGGCGCAGCAGGTGGCGCAGCCGAAAGCCCAGCCGCCCCCACCAGCTGCCGTACACCAGCTGCTCCAGGTGATCACGGTTGGCGATGCACAGGCGCAGCAGCGCGCTGAGGTCCGGACTGTCCCATTGGCCGTCGATATAGCCTTCGGCCAATCCGATGTCGCCCGAGCGCTGAACGCGGTCCAGCGCATCCCAGTCGTGGATGACGCAGCGTGCATCGGCCTGGGCCGTGGCCTGCTGGCGGAAGTGCCGTACCCGCCCATCGGGCAGTTGCAGGTCCAGCTGGCCGCAGGGCAGGTGTTCCAGCAGCTGCAGCACCTGGCGCGCGCTGCGGGGGGTGGAGCGTCCGGCTGGGGCGGACGGGCTCGGCAGGGGTGCAGTGGTGGAGTTCATCGTGTGACGAGGCTCTTGGGCTCGGAGGGTTTGCGGTGGAAAGGCAGGCGTTTGCACCAAAGGCGCAGCGCCTGCCAGTGGATGCGGAACACGACGCCCCAGGTCATCAAGGGCATGCCCCAGAATGCGCGCCGCACGGTGGTGCGGGTCAAGGGCTGCAGCGTGCCTGCGACGCCGGTGCGCAGCAGCGGCCCGGCCTCGTCATGCAGATCGACCTGCACCAGGTTGCGGCTGTCGCTGCGTACAAAGCGGAAGCGATACTCGCCCTGCACATTGCAAAACGGCGACACATGGAAGCACTTGGCCGCGACCTGTTCTGTTCCCCAGGCCAGATCGGGCCCGGCCAGCAGGTAGGCATGGCGTTCGCCAAAGGTGTTGTTGACCTCGGCCAGCACTGCGGCCAGCGAGCCATCGGCGCGGTGCGCATACCAGAAGCTGACGGGTTTGAACGCATAGCCCAGCACACGCGGGAAGGTGTGCAGCCAGACCTCGCCGACCGCGTCCCCGATGCCTTCCTGCTGCAGCAGCTGGTCAAACCAGGCCAGGCAGTCCGCACTGCCGTCGCCATGGTCGCAGTCATGAAAGCTGATCGCCGCGCGCCGGTTGCGACGCAGCACCGCATCGGGCTGGTCGCGCAAGCTGCGCAAAGGCAGCAGGAAGAAGTACCCGGGGTAGCGGAAGGCATGCACCACCGGGCGCAAGCGCTGGTGCCAGACGTGGCCAAAGCCGATCAGCGAGCGGTTGCTCATGCGGCCTCCTCCAGCATAGGTGCTTGCACGGCTGGCGCTGCGCCGGCCAGCGACTGGCACAGGCTCTCAGCGGCCGCCAGGCCGGACCGCAGTCCGTCCTCGTGGAAGCCATAGCCGCACCAGGCACCGCAATACCAGGTGCTCAGCTGGCCCTGCAGTTGGGGCAGCTGGCGCTGGGCCAGGATGGCCGCCTGGTCAAACACCGGGTGGCTGTAATGAATGCGGGCATGTACCTGGTCTGCGGCAATCGGGCGCGCCGGGTTGAGCGACACCAGCACCGGCTGCTGCCAAGGCAGGGGCTGGAGCTGGTTGATCAGGTAGTGCAGGCAGACGCCCGCCTGCTCCGCGCTGGAGGCGGCTGCGCGCTCGTAGTTCCATGCGGCCCAGGCCGCCCGGCGCTGGGGCAGCACGCTGCTGTCGGTATGCAGGACCGCCTCGTTGGGCTGGTAGCGGATGCTGCCGAGCACGGCGCGTTCAGCGGCCGTCGCGCCGTCGCCCAGCAGCTGCAAGGCCTGGTCGCTGTGGCAGGCCAGAACCACGGCATCAAACCATTCGGCGCCCTGGGCCATCTGCACCATGACGCCCTGTGGGTGGCGCTGCAGGCCGAGCACCGGCGTGTTCAGCCGCGCCTCGTGGCGGCCATCCTGCGTGAATCGGGCCAGCAGGCGGCGCACATACTGGCGCGAGCCTGCGCGCACGCTGTACCACTGCGGCCGGTCCCGCACCTGGATCAGGCCGTGGTTGTGGCAGAAGCGGATCATCGTGGCGACGGGGAAGCGCAGCATCTGGTCCGTCGGGCAGGACCAGATGCTGCCCAGCATCGGCAGCAGGTAGTCGCTGCGGAACGCCGCAGAGAAGCGGTGCTGGTCCAGGAAATCAGCGATCGATGCCGTCATCTCTGCCTCGGCCTGGCGCTCGGCGATCCCGGTGGTCAGGCGGTTGAAGCGGGCGATGTCCTGCAGCATGCCCCAGAAACGCGGGCGCAGCAGATTGCGTTTTTGGGCAAACACGCTGGCCAGGGACCGGCCGCTCCACTCCAGCGCGGATGCCCCGTTGGCACCGGGCACCTGGACGGAGAACGACATCTCCGAGGCGACCGTATCGACATCCAGGTCTTGGAAGAGCTGGGTCAGCAAGGGGTAGGTGCGGTGGTTGAACACCAGAAAGCCGGTGTCCACGCCGTGCGTGATGCCGTTCAGGCGCAGGTCCACCGTGTTGGCATGGCCGCCGAAATGGCTGCCGCCCTCCAGCAGGCAGACCCGGTGCGATGTCTGCGAGCGGGCCAGGTGGGCGGCAGCGGCCAGCCCAGAGATGCCCGATCCGATGACAGCGATGCGTTGCATGAAAGACCCCTTGTAGATACAACAGCCAAACGTTTGAACCTCAAAGATCAATTGTTGAACTGATGAGTTCACACTATAAACCACAAATATCAAATTTGCACCATTTAGTTTTCTTCCTGACCTTCGACGTCATAAAATGGCGGCATGAATGCTCGGTCTGCCATCAAGGAACAAATACAGCGTGTGCGTGAAGAGGCCATCGTGACGGCGGTCAACCGGCTGCTCGCGACCAAGGGCTACGACGCGATGACCGTCGACGAGGTGGCGGCGGAAGCGGGCATGGCCAAGGCCAGTCTCTACAAGCTGTTCACGTCGAAGGAGGAATTGGCCGGCGCTGCGATGGTCGGGGTGCTGGACCGCGCGTTGGCCTTTGTCGATGGCTTGCGCACTGCGGCCGAAGAGGCGGCGGAGTCCGGCGAGCCCATTGGGGCACTGGAGCAGTTGAAGGCGGTGGTGCGCTGGGCCATGCGCACCCAGCTGGAAGGGCAAATGCCCTCGCTGCCGGCGCAAAACTCTAACCTCAGCGCGTCGCTGCAATCCAACGATGCCTACATGGACCGCCTCATTGCGCTGAGCAACCGGCTCAGCATCTGGATCACCGAGGCGCAGACCGGCGGCCAACTGCCAGCGGCCTTGCCTGCCGAGCTGGTGCTCTATACCTTGTTTGCGCGTGCCTGCGATCCGGTGCTGGGCCTGCTCAACGAGTTGGGCCAGTACACCCATGACCAGATCATTGACTGGGTGACCGGGACCACCTTTGACGGCCTGACGGGCGCAGCCGCTGCACCTGGCCTGCGCTGAGGCGGGCGCGTCTGCGGCGCTGCCGTCCGCACCGCACTCGGCACGGCACGCCGCGCACCGGTCACGCGCCGCCCGGCGGACCGCCCGCGTTGGCCGCTGGCGCCGAGCCACTGCGGCGCAGCCAGCGCATCAGCACGCCCAGTGCCGGCAATTTCTCATACACCTCTTCGGCGGTATCCCAGTAATCGCGGTGGTGTGAGACGCGCCCCTGGGCATCCAGGCTCAGCCACGACACACCTCTTATGCACTGCGCCACTTGGGGGCGCCAGCACTGGAAGCGAAAGTGGAATTCCCATTCCAGCGCTGCGCTGCGGTCCCGCGCCAGTGTGCGTGTGATGACAAAGCGCGGCTCCTGCAAGGCCGCAAACATATGCACAAAGATGGCGGTGATGGCGGGCACGCCGCGCACCGCGTTGAATGGATCCTTGAAGAAGGCATCCGCCGCATAGTAGTCGCCCAGCCTGTCAAGATCGGAAGGCGCGAGCTGCTGATAGAACTGCACCAGCCGCTGCACGGCTGCCTCGGGGTCGGGCATCGAAGAGAGATCGGTCATCGGGCAGGCTTTCTGTGGGGCTGGCGCGCTAAGGCAAGACTGCAAGCTTAAGACATGCCGCAGCATCTGGGGCGGGCGCTGGCGCGGATCGGCTGTCAGTGGCCGCCGGATGCGCAGGGCGGGCCGGATGCGGGTGGCGCCTTGGTGGGGGAGCTGTGGACCGTGTGGCTGCATCTGCTGCCGCCTTTTGGCAGGTCTAGATTCACAAGAAATAGACGACTGGTCTATTTTTAACTACAATGCAGCACATGACCCTGACCAAGAAGGCGGAAGCGACCCGCCAGCACATCCTCGATACCGGTCACCAGCTCGTGCTGCGCAAAGGCTTTGCTGCCCTGGGCTTGCTGGAAATCCTGAAGACCTGCAACGTCCCCAAGGGTTCGTTCTACCACTACTTCCCGTCGAAAGAGGCTTTTGGCTGCGCGCTGCTCAAGCAGTATGTCGATGGCTATGGCCGCAAAGTTGACGGGCTGCAGGCCGCAGAAGGCACGGGCTATGAACGCCTGATGCGCTACTGGGATGCCTGGATCGAAGCACCCGGCGATGCCGGCTGCGGCTGGGCCGAGGAATGCCTGGTCGTCAAGCTGGCAGCCGAGGTGGCCGATCTGTCCGAAGACATGCGGCGGGTGCTGGACACCGGGGTGCAGCGCCTGCTGGCCCGGATTGCCGCATGGATTGACGAGGCAAGGGCCGATGGCTCCTTGCCCGCTGGTGCGCCGTCGCTGGGCCTGGCGCACGTGCTGTACCAGATGTGGCTGGGCGCAGCCTTGCTCGCCAAGCTGAGCCAGGACCGATCGTCACTGCAACAGGCGCGGCTTGCGACCGTGCACCTGCTGCGCTGCGAGGCGGCGGCCTCTGCATCCTCCTCCACCCCTGCGCATTAACCTCCAAGGAGTTCCCCATGAAAGTTCTGTTTGTACTGACCTCGCACGACCGTCTTGGCGACACGGGCCGCAAGACGGGCTTCTGGCTCGAAGAATTTGCCGCGCCCTATTACGTCTTCCAGGACGCGGGTGCCCAGATCACGCTCGCATCTCCGCTGGGCGGACAGCCGCCTCTGGACCCCAAGAGTGACGAGCCCGATGCCCACACGCCTGCCACCGAGCGCTTCCGCAAGGATCCGCAGGCCCAGGCGGCGCTGGCCAAGACCGCGCCACTGGCACAGATCCAGCCCGATGACTTCGATGCCGTCTTCTACCCTGGCGGCCATGGCCCGCTGTGGGATCTGGCCCAGGATGCGCACTCCATCGCGCTGCTGGAATCCTTTGCGCGTGCAGGCAAGCCACTGGGTCTGGTCTGCCATGCCCCGGGTGCACTCATCAAGGTCAAGACCGCCGGTGGACAACCGCTGGTGGCGGGCCGGCGCGTGACCGGCTTTAGCAACAGCGAAGAAGAGGCGGTCGGCTTGACGGCTGTGGTGCCCTTTCTTCTGGAAGATGCGTTCAAAGGCTTGGGCGGCGATTACCGCAAAGGCGCTGATTGGCAGGTGCATGTGGAGGTGGACGGTCCCTTGGTCACCGGCCAGAACCCTGCGAGCAGCGAAGCGGTGGCCGAGGCCTTGCTCACCCAACTGGCTTGAAAGGACACACCATGCGCAGTGCGATGCATACCACCTTTGGCGAGCCTTCCGACGTGCTGAGCCTGGGCAGCCTGCCCAAGCCCGAGCCGGCTGCTGGCGAAGTCCGCATCCAGACCTTGCTGGCGCCTATCCATAACCATGACCTGTGGACCATCCGGGGCCGCTATGGCTACAAGCCCGAGTTGCCGGCGATTGGCGGCAGTGAGGCGGTCGGTATGGTCGAGGCGCTGGGGCCGGACGTCGAGGGCGTCACCGTGGGACAGCGCGTGGCCGTCGCCGGGGTTCACGGCACCTGGGCGGAGTACTTTCTGGCACCCGCACGCCAGCTGGTGCCGGTGCCTGACGCCATCCCCGACGACGTGGCGGCACAGCTCATCGCGATGCCGCTCAGCGCGCTGATGCTGCTGGAGTTCCTGCAGGTCGCGCCGGGGCAGTGGATTGCCCAGAACACGGCCAACGGCGCGGTCGGCAAGACACTGGCGATGCTGGCGAGCGCACGCGGTGTGCAGGTGCTCAACCTGGTGCGCCGCGACGCGGGTGTGCAGGAGCTGAGCGGTCTGGGGATCGCCCATGTGCTGTCGACCGCACAGGACGGCTGGCAGCAAAGCGCCAGCGCTCTGCTGGGTCCGGGCGGCGCCCATGCGGCCGTTGATTCGATCGGCGGAGCGGCCAGCGCCGCGCTGCTGGCATTGTTGGGCGAGGGCGGCACCCTGGTGTCATTCGGCACCATGGCGGGCGAGCCGATGCAGATCGACTCGGGCGCGATGATATTCAAACAGGCCACCGTCAAAGGCTTTTGGGGCAGCAAGGTGAGCGAGGCCATGTCCGCGCAGGACAAGCGGCGCTTGCTGGGAGAGCTGATGCAGCGCATCCTGGGCGGGGAGCT
This sequence comes from Comamonas sp. SY3, assembly GCF_041730275.1. NCBI lineage: Bacteria > Pseudomonadati > Pseudomonadota > Betaproteobacteria > Burkholderiales > Comamonadaceae > Comamonas > Comamonas sp. SY3. The sequence goes on from NZ_JBGTYN010000007.1 coordinate 102,633, forward strand.
CAAGCTGCCGACCGAAGCCATCTATGACCTGGCCGATGCGGCCCAGGCCGCAGCGGCCAGCCTGCAGCCCGGCCGTAAAGGCAAGGTGCTGCTCAAACCCTGAGCGCCTTGCCACCGCGCCTGCCCTTCAGCGCAGCGGTAACGGGCGGCGCTGTCCGCGCAGGCGGGTGCTGCGAGGCCGCTCAGCCCCGCAATCCCCGTTTGGGCGTTGCGGGGCTTTTCCAATAGCCAAACTCGTCCTCATGCACCTCGTAGTCGAGCTCCTGCAGGCGCTCGTGCATACGGGCCTGGGCATCGGCCACGCCCTGGTTGTAGAGGCTGGGCCCGATTTCCTGCAGGAAGAAGCCGAGCAGGGCCGAGGCCGTCATGTTGCCGATGCGCTCGCCCTGGGTCTGCTCGAAGTAGCGTTCGATGGATTGGACGGCACGGTCGTGCACGTCCTTTTTCAGCTCGATGGTCATGGTGTTGCCTACAAAGGTCCATCGACCGGCTCGGCCAGGAAGCCGCCACTCTGGTGGGCCCAGAGCTTGGCATAGATGCCGCCTTGGGCCAGCAGTTGCTGGTGGCTGCCCTGCTCGATGATCTGGCCCTTGTCCATGACGATCAAGCGGTCCATCGCGGCGATGGTGGACAGGCGGTGCGCGATGGCGATGACGGTCTTGCCATGCATGAGGCTGTCCAGGCTTTCCTGGATGGCGGCTTCGACCTCGCTGTCCAACGCGCTGGTAGCCTCGTCCAGCAGCAGAATGGGCGCGTCCTTCAGCATCACGCGGGCAATGGCCACGCGCTGGCGCTGGCCGCCCGAGAGCTTGACGCCGCGCTCACCCACCTGGGCGTCGTAGCCGGTGCGGCCAAAGCGGTCGCTCAAGGTGCTGATGAAGTCCGAGGCCTCGGCCCGCTCGGTGGCGCGGCGCATGTCTTCTTCGCTGGCATCGGGACGGCCATACAGGATGTTGTCGCGCATCGAGCGGTGCAGCAGCGAGGTGTCTTGCGTCACCATGCCGATATTGCTGCGCAGGCTGTCCTGCGTGACCTTGGCGATGTCCTGCCCATCGATGCGGATCTGCCCACCGGCCAGATCGTGGAAGCGCAGCAGCAGGTTGACCAGGGTCGACTTGCCGGCGCCCGAGCGGCCAATGAGGCCGATGCGCTCGCCGGGGTTGATGGTCAGGTTCAGCTGGTCGATGACCGGGCGTCCGGCATCCTTGTAGGCAAAACTGACGTTGTCGAACTCGATGCGGCCTTGCTGCACCACCAGCGGCTTGGCGTCGCTGGCATCGACGATGCTGCGCGGCTTGGTCAGGGTGTTGATGCCGTCCTGGATGGTGCCGACGTTTTCAAACAGCCCCGTCATCTGCCACATCACCCAGTGCGAATAGCCCATCAGGCGCAGTGCCATCGCGATCACGGCGGCCACCACGCCGGCGCTGGCCTGGCCATTGAGCCACAGGTACAGCGCGGTGCCCGAGGCACCCAGCAGCAGCAGGGTGATCATCAGGTGGTTGGTGATCTCGAACAGGCTCACCAGGCGCATCTGCGCATGGCCGGTCTGCTTGAAGGATTCCATCGCGCTGCGGGCGTACTCGGCCTCGCGCTTGGTATGGGCGAACAGCTTGACGGTGGCGATATTCGTATAGGCGTCGGTCACGCGGCCGGTCATCATTGAGCGCGCATCGGCCTGGGCCTTGCCGATCTTGCCCAGGCGCGGCACAAAGAAGAAGCAGGCGCCGATATAGGCCAGCAGCCACAGCAGGAACGGAATCATCAGCCGCCATTCAAAGCTGGCTGCGAGGACCAGGATACCGATCATGTAGACGCTCACGCCGACCAGCACATCGACAATCATGAACACCACTTCGCGCACGGACAGCGCCGTCTGCATGATCTTGGTCGTAATGCGGCCGGCAAACTCGTCGGCGTAGAAGGACATGCTCTGGCCCAGCATCAGCCGGTGGAAGACCCAGCGCAGCCGCATCGGAAAGTTGATGGCCAGCACCTGGTGCATCACCTGCGTGTGCAGCGCCAGCAGCAGCACACTGCCCAGCAGCACGCCGACAATGCCCAGCACGGTGCCGCCCTGCTCGGTCCAGAAGTTGTTGGGCGACATCGTTGCCAGCCAGTCGACCACATGGCCCATCACCGCAAACAGCATCGCTTCATAGACGGCCAGCAGCGCCGATGTGGCCGTGAGCAGGCCGATCCAGCCACGCATGCCCTGCGTACAGGCCCACATAAAAGCAAAAAACCCCTTGGGCGGAACCTGGGGCTCGGCGCTGGGATAGGGCGGCACCCGCCGCTCGAAAAACGAAAACATGCACTCTTCTCCTGCAATGGGCCTGCGGCCGTGCCTGTGCCGTGCGCAACAGGCAGGCACACCGCGCAGACCTGCGGCTTGGCTGCTGCGGCTTGCGCAACGCCAGAACCTGTTGATATTGACAGTGGTAACAACCCCGATCCGGCAAGTCTAGCGGCGCTGGCAACCCCCTTGGCCGGCGGCCAACATAGCCCTAGATATGTCTGTGTCTTTGTGTCGGCGAATCGTCGCCTGGGCGTCAATCTTGGAGCCTATGGGCTTGCAAAAAACCATAGGTGTGTTCACCAATGCGCGGCCCACACACAGTTTCTAAGATAGCGGCTTTTGACACGAGGTGCTACTGATGCCATCCCAATCGATGACCCATTCATCCCAGAACGCCCGCTGGAGGCTTCCCGCACTGAGTGCCGTGACCCTGGCGATCAGCTTGAGCCTGGGCGCCTGCGCCAGCAGCCCGCAATCCACCAAGATGGTGGAGTCCGCTCCTGCGACTCCCGTTGCGGCTGCCGCTGCTCCCGCAGCTGCGAGCCAGCCCGCACAGCAAGGCCAGCGCAATGTCGTCGTGCTGGCCACCGGTGGCACGATTGCTGGCGCCGGTGCATCGGCGATGAACAGCGCCACCTACAGTGCCGCCAAGGTACCGGTCGACAAGCTGCTGGCAGGCCTGCCGGAGCTGTCCAAGGTGGCCCAGGTGCGCGGTGAGCAGGTCTTCCAGATTGCATCCGAGAGCTTTACCAATGACAACCTGCTGGTGCTGGCCAAGCGCGTCTCCGCGCTGGTCAAGCAGCCGGATGTCGACGGTGTGGTCATCACCCACGGCACCGACACCCTGGCCGAGACGGCCTACTTCCTGAGCCTGACGGTGCACACCAACAAGCCCATCGTCGTGGTCGGTTCGATGCGCCCAGGCACGGCGCTGTCGGCCGATGGCGGATTGAACCTCGTCAACGCCGTCAGCGTCGCCGCTTCCAAGGATGCCGAAGGCAAGGGCGTGGTCGTGACGATGAACGACGAGATCCAGACCGCGCGTGATGTGAACAAGGATGTGAACATCAAGACCAGCGCGTTCCAAAGCCAGTGGGGTCCGCTGGGCATGGTGGTCGAGGGCAAGAACTACTGGTTCCGTGCCCCGGTCAAGCGCCACACGATGCAGTCCGAGTTCAACATCGACTCCATCACCAGCCTGCCGGCGGTGGAAGTGGTCTACAGCTACGGCAATGTGCCGCGCACCGCGATCGATGCCTTCGTCGGCACCGGCGCCAAGGCGATCGTGCATGCCGGCACCGGCAATGGCTCGGTGGCAGACCGCATCGTGCCTGCACTGCAGGAAGCGCGCAGCAAGGGCGTGCAGGTGATCCGCTCGGCACGTGTGCCTTATGGCTTTGTGCTGCGCAATGCAGAGCAGCCGGATGACAAGTACGACTGGGTGGTTGCGCATGACCTGCGTCCCGAAAAAGCCCGTCTGCTGGCCGCATTGGCACTGACCAAGACCAACGACCCCAAGGAAATCCAGCGCATTTTCTGGGAATATTGATAGCCAGCGTGCCCGGCTGCGGCGGGGCACTTGCTTCAATACCGCATCTACCAAGGACAGCTACGGCTGTCCTTTTTACTGTCCGCTGTATGGCTTGCCAGCGGCGGCCAGGGCCGCTGCCAATGTCACAATGGCTGCCTTCACAGGAGCAAAACAGATGGCGCATGCGTGGACCCAAATCAGCTACGAAGGCTTTCCCGCCTGGTGTGCCCAGTGGGCCGATGGATCGTCGGCCGTGGTGGCGGAGCAGGGCGCGCAGCTGTTGTCCTGGAAGACGGCTGATGGCCGCGAGCACCTGTACCTGAGCCCCGCCAGCCTGCGCGATGGCCAGGCCGCCATTCGCGGCGGCGTGCCGGTGTGCTTTCCACAGTTCAATGTGCGCGGGCCTTTGCCCAAGCATGGCTTTGCGCGCAACCTGCGCTGGCAGATGCTGCAGGCCGATGGAGACGGTATCGTGATGCAGCTGACGGACAGCGCGGCCACCCGGGCCTTTTGGCCGCATGCCTTTGATGCCCGGTTGCGCATCACGGTGCATGCCCGCCAGCTCACCATTGGCCTGGATGTACAGAACACCGACGAGGTACCTTGGTCGATGACCTGCGCGCTGCACAGCTACCTGCAGGTCGACGATGTGGCGCAAACGGCGCTTTCCGGTCTGCAGGGCCTGGCCTGCTGGGATGCGCTGGCCGATACCCGCTTTGTGCAGCCGCCGGGCGATGTAGGCTTTGCCGCGACCACTGAGCAGGGCTTTGACCGGGTGTTCTCCACGCCTGGCGCAGCGGGCACGGTGCTGCAGCTTGAGCAGCGCGATCTGCCCGGCGGCCGCAGGCTGGAGATTGCCCACAGCAGCACGGCCAGCGAGGTGGTGGTCTGGAACCCGGGCGTACGACTGAGCCACAGCCTGGCCGATATGCCCGATGACGGCTGGCGCCAGATGCTCTGTGTGGAGGCCGCGAGCATCGACACGCCGGTGCTGCTGGCGCCGGGCCAGCCGTGGTCGATCAGCCAGACCCTGACCTTGGCCTGAGACCTGGACCGCGAAAGGGAAACACAGGCCCTGTAGCGGAATTGTGGGCGGCCACTACCGCAGGCCAGGGGAAAACCCGATAATGGCGGCCTTGTCATTGTCGGCATGGCGCTTGCGGCCATGCTTTTTTGTTTATGCCGGGTTCTGGGTCTCCCTCTTCTTGCGCGCCAGTCAATGAACTGCGCCGTGATCTCAAGGCACGCCATTTGTCGATGATTGCCATTGGTGGCTCCATCGGTACGGGGCTGTTTGTGGCATCGGGTGCCACCATTGCGCAGGCGGGGCCCGGCGGGGCGCTGCTGGCCTATGGCGTCATCGGCCTGATGGTCTACTTCCTGATGACCAGCCTGGGCGAGCTGGCGGCCTTCATGCCGGTGTCGGGCTCGTTTGCCACCTATGGCGCGCGCTACGTGGACGAGGGCTTTGGCTTCGCGCTGGGCTGGAACTACTGGTACAACTGGGCGATCACGATTGCGGTGGACCTGGTGGCCTCGCAGCTGGTGATGGCCTACTGGTTCCCCGATGTGCCGGGCTACTGGTGGAGCGCGCTGTTCCTGATGCTGATGGTGGCCCTCAATGCCATCTCGGTGCGAGGTTTTGGCGAGGCCGAGTACTGGTTCGCGGCGATCAAGGTGACGACGGTGCTGGTGTTCATTGCGCTGGGTGTGGCGATGATTTTTGGCATTCTCAAAGGCGGCCCGACCGACGGCGTCTGGGGCGCCATTGCCAACTGGCAGGTGGCCGATGCGCCGTTTGCCGGTGGCTTTGCGGCCCTGATCGGTGTGGCGATGATCGTGGGCTTTTCCTTCCAGGGCACCGAGCTGATCGGCATTGCAGCGGCCGAGTCCGAGAACCCGGCCAAGAACATTCCGCGCGCAGTGCGCCAGGTGTTCTGGCGCATTCTGCTGTTTTATGTGCTGGCCATTGCGGTGATCGGCTCGCTGGTTGCCTATACCGACCCGCACCTGTTGCGCAACGATGTGGGCGATATCAGCGTCAGCCCCTTCACCCTGGTGTTTGAGAAAGCAGGCCTGCTGTCGGCGGCCGTCATCATGAATGCGGTGGTGCTGACCTCGGTGCTGTCGGCCGGTAACTCGGGCATGTATGCCTCCACCCGCATGCTCTACACCCTCGCCTGCCAGGGCATGGCCCCGCGCATTTTTGGCCGCCTCTCGCGCCACGGCGTGCCGGTGATGGCCTTGCTGGCGACCACGGTGATGGCCGGCCTGTGCTTTTTCAGCTTTCTGTTCAGCCCGCAGACGGTCTACCTGTGGCTGCTCAACCTGTCGGGCATGACCGGCTTCATCGCCTGGCTGGGCATTGCGATCAGCCATTACCGCTTCCGCAAGGGCTTTCTGGCGCAGGGCCATCAGGTGTCGCAGCTGCCCTATGTCTCGCCCTGGTTCCCGTTCGGCCCCATCTTTGCGTTTGTGCTGTGCCTGGTCATCACCCTGGGGCAGAACTACGAGGCCTTCCTGAAGGACCAGATCGACTGGGGCGGTGTGGTCGCCACCTATATCGGCCTGCCGGTGTTCCTGCTGATCTGGTGGGGCTACCGCCTGGCCAAAGGCAGCCGCACCGTGGCCTATGCCGACATGCGCTTTGATGGCCAGGTGGCGGGCGACAAATAAGCGGGCTGCGGGCTGCTATGACAGCCCTTCAGCCAGCAAAAAGCGAGTGCCAAGACTCGCTTTTTTTGGGGCTGACCAGCGGGCGCCTTATTCGCTGCGCGGGACCGGCTGGCGGCCGATGGACACATAGCCCAGGCCATAACCGGCTACCAGCGCCGGGTCATAGAGGTTGCGGCCATCAAAAATCATGCGGTCGCGCAGGCGCTGGGCCAACTGGCCAAAATCGGGCGCGCGGAAGATCTGCCACTCGGTGACGATGGCCAGGCAGTCGGCGCCTTGCAAGGTGGCCTCGGGGTCGGCGGCCAGCACCAGATCGCTGCGCGCGCCATAGATGCGCTGGGCCTCCTGCATCGCGACGGGGTCATAGGCCTGAACGCGGGCGCCTGCGGCCCACAGCGATTCCAGCAGGGTGCGGCTGGGCGCCTCGCGCATGTCATCGGTGTTGGGCTTGAAGGCCAGGCCCCACAGCGCAACCGTCTTGCCCTGCAACTGGCCGCCGTAGAAGGCGCTGATGCGCTCGAACAGCACATGGCGCTGGGCGGCATTGCGGGCCTCGACGGCGTTGAGCAGCAAGGGGTCGAAGCCGATTTCCTCGGCGGTGCGCACCAGGGCTTTCACATCCTTGGGGAAGCAGCTGCCGCCATAACCCACACCGGGGTAGATGAAGTGGTAGCCAATGCGCGGGTCGCTGCCGATGCCGCGGCGCACCGCTTCCACATTGGCGCCCAGGCGCTCGGCCAGGTTGGCGATCTCGTTCATGAAGCTGATCTTGGTGGCCAGCATCGCGTTGGCGGCGTACTTGGTCAGCTCGGCGCTGCGCACATCCATCACCACGATCTTGTCGTGGTTGCGGTTGAAGGGCGCATACAGCTCGCGCAGCCGTGCCTCTGACGCGGGGTTGCTGGTGCCGATGATGATGCGGTCGGGCCGCTGGCAGTCGGCCACGGCGGCGCCTTCCTTGAGGAATTCCGGGTTCGACACCACATCGAAACCGTAGCTGGCGCCCCTTGCGGCCAGGCCCTCGGCGATCACGGCGCGCACCTTGTCGGCGGTGCCTACCGGCACGGTGGATTTGTTGATGACGATGCGCGGGCCATCCATGTGCTGGGCAATGGTGCGGGCCACGGCCAGCACGTACTGCAGGTCGGCGCTGCCGTCCTCATCGGGGGGCGTGCCCACGGCCAGGAAGATCACCTCGCTGTGGCTGACGCCCAGGGCCGCATCGGTGGTAAAGCGCAGCCGCCCGTTGGCATGGTTGCTGGTGACGAGCTTGTCCAGGCCCGGCTCATGGATGGGGATCTGGCCGGCCTGCAACGCGGCGACCTTGGCCGCATCGACATCGACACACAGCACCTGGTGGCCGACATCGGCCAGCACGGCACCTTGAACAAGACCGACATAGCCGGTTCCAAAAACAGTGACTTTCATACGCGGTAGAACGAGCGGTACCAGTCGACAAAGCGCTGGATCCCGTCTGTGACAGTGAAAGAAGGGGCGAACTGCACCCAGGCCTGCAAGGCCCGGGTGTCGGCCGAGGTGCTGTGCATGTCGCCCGGCTGGATGGGCAGCATGCGCTTGTGGGCCTGCATGCCCAGCGCGGATTCCAGTGCTGCGATGTAGTCCATCAGCACGGTGGGCTGGCTGTTGCCGATGTTGAAGATGCGGTAGGGCGCGGTGCTGGTGCCCGGGTTGGGCTGCAGAGGATCATAGCTGGCATCGGGCGTGGCGGGTTTGTCCAGCACACGCAGAATGCCTTCGACGATGTCGTCGATGAAGGTGAAATCGCGCACCAGCTGGCCATTGCCATAGACGTCGATGGTCTCGCCCGCCAGCATGGCCTTGGTGAACTTGAACAAGGCCATGTCCGGCCGGCCCCAGGGCCCGTAGACCGTGAAAAAGCGCAGCCCGGTGGTGGGCATCTGGTAGAGGTGCGAGTAGGTGTGCGCCATCAGCTCGTTGGCCTTCTTGGTGGCCGCGTAGTAGCTGATCGGGTGGTCGACCGCATCGCTCTCTGCATAAGGCATCTTGGCATTGCCGCCGTAGACGCTGGAGCTGCTCGCATAGACCAGGTGCGCGACCTGGTGCTTGCGGCAGCCCTGCAGCACATGGCCAAAGCCCAGCAGGTTCGAATCCGTGTAGTCGTCGGGCTGGTCGATGGAGTAGCGCACCCCTGCCTGGGCGGCCAGGTGCAGCACGCGCTGGGGCTTGATCTCGTCAAACAGCGCGGCCATGCCGGCGCGGTCGGCCAGATCGAGCTGGATGAAGCGGAAATGGGGATGGCTTTGCAGCTGCGCGAGCCGGGCCTGCTTGAGCGCGACGTCGTAGTAGCTGTTGAGGTTGTCGATGCCGACAACGGGCAGGCCCCGCTCCAACAGGCGCAAGGCGCAGTGCATGCCGATAAAGCCGGCAGCGCCGGTGACGAGAACAGGTTTCATGGTGTGATGGGTGCGGGCAGCCACACAAACTGGTAGTGCATGGGCGGCGTGCTGGCACGCATATGGGAAAACGGAAGGGTCAGATCTTGGATGGCGGCGCCGGGCGCCGTGGCCAGCACCGGCTCCCACCAGGCAGGCGTGGCCTTGTCCATGCGGGCAATGTACAGCAGGCCGCTGCCGGTTTGCGCGGCCTTGGCGCGGGCCTGAGCGAGGCAGTCGGCCATGCGGCCAAACTCGGCCGTGCAGGCCGTCGCATAGGCCCGGGGGTTGCGCGAGCGCAGCATCGCCGCGACCATGTTGTCCGAGCCGACGATGACGCCTTGGCCGTCGTAGCCAGCAGCAGCCAGCGACGCGCTCAGCTGCGCGACGGGGTGGTTGAGCTCGTCCGGATCCTTGCGCAGGTTGGACTGCCAGGGGCGCACGGTGGCCAGGGTCAGAAAGACCAGCGCAAACACCAGCACCGTGGTGGTGTAGCCCCGGCCCACGCCATCGGCCAGCAGGCGCGGGCGCCATACATACAAGGCCAGCGGCGCCACAGCCGTCAGCGGCAGCACCCAGCGCTGCTTGAAGCTGCTGACATCGCCCACGAGCACCATGCCCACCAGGATGGCAAACACCAGGGCCAGATAGCGCCACAGCAGCGGCCAGGCCCAGACACGCCATTCCGGCAGGGGCGCATCTGCAGCGGGCTCGGTTTTCCACAAACGGCTGCGGTAGCTGGCCAGGCTGACCAGCAGCCACAGGCCCAATGTCGAGAACACGGCGGCCGCCAAGGCGCCCAGGCCCTTGAGGTGGGACACCTGGGTGGAGATGTCCATCTTGTGGATGGTTTCGGTCGTGGCCTCACGCCAGTGGTGCAGCAGCCAGTAGCCATGTGGCGCAAAGATCAGCAGGCCAATCAAGGGCGCCAGCCACCAGCCCCGGCCCAGCAGCGCCCGGCGCACCTGGGGCACGCTGAAGGCGGCCACGGCAAACACGGCGATCAGCATCGCAAAGCTGTATTTGGCCAGCATGCCCACGCCGCAGAAGATGCCCAGGCCGACAAAATTGACCAGCGCCGGTGCGCGCACCTGGCGCAAGGCCATCCACCAGGCGCCAAAGGTCATCGCGGTCACCAGAATGGTGTGGGTCTGGTCGCGCACGCTGTCCCAGCCAAACGGCAGCATCAGCAGCAGGCCGCCAGCGACCCAGAAGCCGCCCTTGGCCGGCAGCAGCGCGCGGCCGGTTTGCCAGGCCAGCACATAGGTGAGCACGATCAGGCTGTGCTTGACCAGCGACAGCGACAGCACCGTGGGGCCCAGCAGCTGGCCCACCAGCCATTGCAGCCAGCTGTAGGCGGGCGGCTGGGCGCCGTAGCCCAACAGAAACTGCTGGGACCAGAGGATTTGTTCGGACTCGTCCCATTTCATGCCGTCCGAGATGGCCACGCGCGAGATGACATGTGCACAGGCCAGCACCAGCACCCAGGCCAAGGGGTGGCGGTAGAGCTGGGACTGCCAATCTTTGGCGGGGGAGGGGGACGCAGACGTCATGGCAGAAACACGAAATGCTGGTGCATACAGGGCCCGCAGCCCCAAGGCGCGGCACCAGCCTGTCGCATCAGCAGCAGAGGAAAAAGCGGATCAGGTAGTATAGGCGACCGCTGTTTTACCAATGCCAGAAGAGTCGCCCACCCCGGTTGGGCTGCGCCGCACACCGTTTCCGGTACCGGTCCAGCCGCCTGTTTGAGCGGCTTTTTGCAATGTGCCCTTTATGTCCCCTGCTGTTTCCATCGTCGTCCCCATCTACAACGAGTTCGACAATCTGATCGCCCTGGTCGACCGGATTGACGCGGCCATGCGCTCGCAGCCGCTGAGCTATGAGCTGATTGCCGTCGACGATGGCTCCAAGGACGACAGCGCCAAGCGCCTGCTGGAGCTGGCTGCCACGCGCCCCTGGCTGCGCCCGGTGATCCTCGCGCGCAACTATGGCCAGTCCAGCGCGTTGCAGGCCGGTTTTGACCGGGTGCAGGGCCGCTATGTGGTGACCCTGGACGCCGACCTGCAAAACGAGCCCGACGACATTCCTCTGCTGCTCAACCGCCTGGAGACCGACCCGAGCGTCGATATGGTCTCCGGCTGGCGCAAGGACCGCCAGGATGCCGCCATCTCGCGCAAGCTGCCGTCCAAGATTGCCAACCGTCTGATCTCCAACGCCACCGGCGTGCAGCTGCACGACTACGGCTGCGCGCTCAAGGCCTACCGGCGCCACATCATCGACCGCGTGCACCTCTACGGTGAGCTGCACCGCTTCATCCCTTCGCTGGCACGCGATGCCGGTGCCCGCATCACCGAAGTGCCAGTGCGCCACCACGCCCGCACGGCGGGTGTCTCCAAGTACGGCATTGACCGCACCTTCCGCGTGATTCTGGATTTGATCCTGATGGTCTTCCTGATGCGCTACCGCCAGCGCCCGCTGCACGCCTTTGGCGGACTGGGCCTGTGGCTGGCTACGCCGGGCTTTCTGATCCTGGCCTACCTGTTCATCGTCAAGCTGATGGGCGAGAGCATTGGCGGGCGGCCCTTGCTGATCATTGGCGTGATGCTGGTGCTGATGGGCATGACCTTTGTCGCCGCCGGCCTGATCGGTGAGCTGCTGACCCGCATCTACTACGAGTCCGGTGGTGGCCGCCAGTACTATGCGGACGACTATGTGATCTACGAGACCCGCGGCACCCCCCGCATGGTGCGCCTGGATGCCCATGCAGCGCGCGAGCAGGCTGTGCAGCCCGCTGCCGCCCCGAGTCTTTAAGCGCCGCCTGGTGTGAACCGTACACAAAAAGCCTGCATCAAGGCCTTGTGTGGCGCCGCTTTGCTCGGCGCCGTGGCCTACTTTGCCGACCCTGCCGCCCTCTGGGCCCGCTTGCGTGCCGCTGACGGGCGCTGGCTGCTGGCGGGGCTGGCGGCAGCCATCGCGTCGAACGTGGTGTCTGCCTGGCGCTGGCGTGCACTGGCGCAGTGGCTGGGCGCACCGATGCGCTGGCCCGATGCGCTGCGCTGGTATTTCCAGGCGATTGGCCTCAATGCCTTGCTGCCCGGCGCGGTGGTGGGCGGCGATGTGTACCGCGCGGTGGTGCTGCAGCGCAGTGGCCAGGGCAAGGCCGCTGCCTCGCTGTCGGTGCTGCTCGACCGCTTCAGCGGGCTGTGGATGCTCTGTGCGATTGGCGCCATCGGCGCGGCGCTGTCCGCCAGCGCCTTGGCGCCTGTGCTGCATATCTCTCCGCTGGCGCTGCAGGTCTTGATGGTGCTCGGCGTCATCGTCTGGATTGCGCTGCCTTGGCTGCTGCTGTGGTGGCTGTGCCAGCGCCAGGCGGCCAGCCTGCCGGGTTGGTTGCAGCCCTTGCTGCAGGCCGCTGCACGGCCAGACTTCAACCGCCAGATGCTGGTACAGGCAGGCTCTTCTGCGCTGGTGCAGCTGCTGTCTGCCGCTGCTCTGGCGCTGGGCGGGCTGGCGCTGGGCATCCATCTGGACCTGGCCGCCTGGGCCTTTGCGATGGCCCCCATTTTTCTGATGGCGGCCTTGCCTGTCAGCGTGGGCGGCTGGGGCACGCGTGAAGCGGCCAGTGCGGCGGCGTTGGCTCCCTTTGGCGTGCCAGCAGCCTTGGCCGTCGGTGTGGGGCTGATCTATGGCGTGTATGCGCTGGTGCAAGGGGCGCTGGGTGCCATTGCCTTTGGTCTGCCCAGCCGGCGCGAGCGTGAGGCGGATACAGCATCTCTATAGCTTGCGGACAACTTCGACGTATTAGGTTGTCATTATCGCGAATCAATTGCCTCTGTTCAGCCGATGTCCAGAGCTGGGATAGCATCGGATAGATTGATGCCAAATATCCTCAACGTCTACTATGTGGACCTCAAGATTTTGAAGTCATGAGTTTTTGATTGGTGGCTTCGGGGATGGTCTTGGAATATATATGGATTCTATTTGCAAATACAACCCATATGTATAAGTCTCTCATCGTTGTATGAACTCATGATCGGTCGCCTCACCATCCACGCTATATTGTTTTCGCTGTTTTCGCTGTTTTCGCTGTTTTCGGTTTGAGATTCACTTGGTAACATTGAAAATGGTTTCGTAATTTGAGTTGCCAGTATGACATAACTATTTTTAGACTAGATGCGCAGCGGTTCGACGTTGCGTAAGATCTAAGAGGAGTAAGTCATGAAAAATATTGCTATAGGAATTGCTCTCACTGTACTTTTGGGGGAGCATGTAAGAGCTCAAGTTGTTAGCCAAACAGCTGATAATGGAACTATTTCAATCAGCCTAAATCCGGTGCAGTATGGTGGGGCAATAACGTCGTTGAAAGTTTCTGGAGTTGAAACTCTGGATACCCATGATCATGGTCGACTGCTCCAGGCCTCCTTGTTTTTTAATGCTGGATCCGAATCCGGAGCATATGTGCCTTGCAACGGTGGCAACTCTCCACCTTGGGTGAATCCTCAAGAAGCAGGTGATAATTGCAATCGCACTTCCACGACTATTGGTGGTGGCCCTGGTCATGTAGGAAGTGGTGAAGTTAATGTACTTACTGAGCCGCTGGATTGGGGAGGCCTGGGAGTTCGACCGGTGGGTTTCCAAATTGGGGGGAATCATAAATTAGGTCCATTGCCTTATATGAATCTGAATCAAGTCGCGCGCCTTTTGTATACATTTAAGACAACCGACCAGACTGTCCATCCCTTGACCTACTTGCCATGGGGAGAGCCCAATCTTGGTCCATTTGTACCGGCGATATATTTCAAGGCATCGTTGTTGAATAGGCTGTATGGGCTTTCAATGGATGGCTCCACCTGGACAGAAGTAACTTCCTCAGTTAACGCTCCAATTTCAACCGCCTACCAACCTTCGTACTATCGCTTTAAAGCTATGGCTTGGGCAACTGATGACACCAGCAGTCCCAGTGATGGGTGGGGTGTTGCGATTTACGGAGGTTGGACAACAAATCAGATATGTTCCGGAATTGTAACAATGACGTTGCCTGCCCAAGCTGGGCAATGTGCGAATTACGCTGCACAGAGGTTCCCTACTACAGCTTCGTCGGATAAAGTCGGGACAAATAATATTTCATTGCTTGACCAAACACTGACAACGATTCAGGCTGATAGCAGCGTGACCCGAATGCCCCATATTGTTGTTGGTAATCTGGATACCATTCGAAGTATAATCAACGGTCTCTCAGATCAGGGATATTAATTAAGTTTTTTATAATTTGATGCTATCTTTCGGAGAATTTAAATTGTATTAAATTCTCCGATGTTGCTTTATATAATGCCAAGCCGTAATATTCCCGATGAATAAGTGTGTTATATGCAATAGCCATCGCGCTGAAGATTACTTAAGTCATTTTTAAGTTTATCGACGGCATTTGTATTATCTGAACTTTTTGCTACTAGCAATAACGTGCTGAAATTGATTTCCGTTCCGGAGGTGATGTTGTCATTAATTAGTCGAATAACGGACCATTTAGTTGTGGCATGAAAAGGTACTGTGCTACCTAATGGCCCCCATGCAATATATTTTGCAGGAATATTTGTAAAGCTTGCGCCCGATGCATTTACTGAACATACCGCCATTGCATGCGAGAGATCTTTTGTGGCATAAATAAGAGGGTCGTTAGTCCAGCATCCCAAAATCATGCAACTCGAATTGGTGATCTCCTTTATTACGGAATTAGATAGATTGTATTGATAGACTCTATTAAACTCTCCGGCCATATAACCTGTTGGCAACTCGAAAAGTAATTTCGGACCCGTAGCATCAAGTGGGTCTTGATGCGGAACTTCATTCACCTGAATTTGCCCAGTGAATTTTACAGCATTAGGATACTTGGGTATGCCAATTGAAATATTCTTATTAATTATATGGTTGTTTGCAGTCACATTTGAGTTAACGCCTCCACCGCAATTTTCATCATTCCCTGGATTGAACCAAAACGCTGGGTTATTAGTAGTGCTCATATTTCCTTCCGATGCGGAAATTGATCGCAAAATTGCTGATGTACTATATCCTAAGTCATCGGCGCATGAGCCAGCTTCAGTAGGGTTGTATCTCCCGCCATAGTTTGATGAATAAGCTATTTGCAGCTCCCGACCATGGTCTGTTGCATTTATAAATTCAACATTATCAAAAATCAAGCTATCTATGGCTCCGGCATTTCTTTGGCTAGTTCCGATGAAAATTTTTCCATCTTGTGCGAGTGAGCTTATCGTGGTAGTTAGTTGGCCTAAAAGGATACCGTTTTCTTGATATCCCATGCGACCTTCTTTATTTCCGTGATTTACGAAATGTACTATGGATTCGGCGTAGTCGTTGCCATACGCTTCTAATAGATCGGTATGTCTATTTAAATATTGAATTGAATGAAATCCAGCGTGTGCTTGACGTCCTTCGCGTATCCCGTTAATTAGCCAATGATTACAAGCTTCCTCTGGAGTTTGCAGCCCGGCTATAGCTAGATCAGCATTTATATTTAAATAATATCTCCAATTAAATACATTTTTATCTGTGGCATGTTGATGCTGCACGCAGCCTTCGGCGATATCAATTGCATATGCTGGTAGCGTAGCTATAAAGAGAAAAGATCCTAGAATTTGATGAATATTCAATTTTCTCATTATGATTCCTATGTGCCATATTCACTACTAGTGAAAGAGTTGCTGGATTAGTACATTTAATTGAGGTTAATATTTGGATGCTTGCTACTAATGTAAGGTGCTAGGTTTGCATTCTTAATCATTAGAACCATATGCTACATTCCGAAAATATTGCATTTTAGGTGTCATTAAATGCAGTGTCCAGTTTGGTGTAATTCATTTAGGTTGAGTTTGACTCTATCGACAGCCGAAACATTGTCCAGCGTTTTTGCTATTGCTAGATAGCTATTGAAATTTAGTACGGTTCCAGGGGATACATTGCCGTGAATGTATCTCACTACAGACCATTTCGTTGTTGATGCGAAAGGGCTGCTATTGTCGAGATTTCCAAAGGCTAGATACCTCTCTCTTGCTGCAAAGTCGGCGCCTGCCTCTCGACCTGCACACACTCCTAGTGCATGCGATAAATTGGCAGTCGCATAAATTAGTGAGTTTTCGGATGCGCACGCGCCGCCTATCATGCACGAAAGATTTGTAATCTCTATCAGTGTTGAGTTTTCCTTATTGAACTGAAACATTCTGTTGAAATCACCCCCGTGATACGCGGTTGGGAGTTCAAATCGCATGTATGAATTCCGAGGGTCTTGCGGTACATGTTCATTGATGTCTACCTGGATTGCGTAATGTATTACATTAGGCATTCCTGGTATCTCGCCGATTGATATATTCTTATGAAACCTATAATTTTCGGCTGATGTAGTTGTATTATTTCCAAGTCCGCAAAGGGTATTGCCGGGTTTTCGCCAAAATGCTGGGGTTACAGAGGTGAAAAGACTATTGGGTTTGAATATAAGGGTGTTCAGACTGCTTGATGTAGCATATCCCGATCCATCGTTGCAAGATCCTGCTTCCGTAGGGTTGTATCCTTCTTCCCATGAAGAGACCCCGGCGATTTGCAGCTCTCGGCCGTGATCTGTTGCATTTATAAATTCGACATTATCAAACATAAGGCTATCGACTGCGCCAGCGGTTCTTTTGCTGATGCCCATGAATATCTTCGAGGTATCGACTTGATTGCTGATTGTCGTGGTTTGATAGCCAAGTGATATGCCGTTATCTTGGTATCCAATTCTTCCTTCGGGTATGCCTGATTGAATATAATGATTCACAGCTGCGATATAATTTGTCTTTCCGAATGCTGCGAGTAGGTCTGGATATCTTGCCAGATATTGAGAGGAGTGAAAACCCGGATGGGCTTGTCTGCCTGCTGGTAGACCATGATTCAGCCAGTGGGTACATGCTGCACTAGCAGTTTTAACGCCAGCTCCTGCTACATCAGCATTGGAGTTTAAATAGTATCGCCAATTGAATATGTTCTTATCAACGGCAGCTTGTGATCCTGTGCACCCTTCCGCTACTTCAATGGCAAAGCCAGGAGCTGCTAATGTAATAGTGATGGCAAATACGCCAGCTTTTAATTTTGTGGTATTCATCTTGTCTGATTTGGTTGGTGGTGTGAAAAGGCTCACGTGAAGGGTATTTCTCGAAACTTACGCAAATCTTACGATGTATTAAATGAATTGAGTTGTTGGAGTTTATTTTGTGTCTGGCTGTGTTGAATTTGATATATTGAATATCAAGAAATATCAATTGAATTAATTTTAAATATTAAATTTTGTTGACAGCGATAAATGCATAGAGCGACGCCTAGCTAGCTGACGCAAGTGATTGAAATATAAAATTGCATGTGTTATTGCCTTTCGCCATGAAAAAGCCCCAAAAAATTGGATTTACATCCAATTTTTTGGGGCTCAGGTTAAAAGACGGAGATTTGCGTAGCGAAAGTCGCCAGAAAAGCCCTCGGACTGTCTTTAGACCGCCGTGATCGACACAGCCTTGGAGTTCAGGTAAGCCTCCATGGCTTCCGGGCCGCCTTCGCTGCCGTAGCCGGAGTCCTTCACGCCGCCGAAGGGGAACTCGGCCGTTGGCGTGGCAGCCTGGTTGATCCAGACCATGCCCGCTTCGATCTGGTTCGACAGCAGCTGCACGTTCTTGTACGCACGGGTGTAGGCGTAGGCCGCCAGGCCGAAAGGCAGGCGGTTGGCTTCGGTGATCGCGTCTTCGAGCTTCGTAAAGCTGCGGATCGCGGCAATCGGGCCAAAGGGCTCGTCGTTGAACACCGAGGCGTTCATCGGCACATCGGCCAGGATGGTGGGGGCGAAGAAGTTGCCTTCGCTGCCCACGCGTGCGCCACCGGTGGCGACCTTGGCACCCTTGGCGGCGGCGTCTTCGACGACCTGGGCCATGGCGGTCAGGCGGCGGGCATTGGCCAGGGGGCCCAGGGTGGTGCCGTCGCTCAGGCCATCACCCAGCTTCAGGCTTTCGGCGTGCTTGACGAAGGCGCTGACAAAGGCGTCCTTCACATCGGCGTGCACCAGGAACCGGGTGGGCGAGATGCAGACCTGACCGGCATTGCGGAACTTGGCCGCAGCGGTGGCCTTGACGGCCAGTTCCACATCGGCGTCTTCGGCAACGATCACCGGTGCGTGGCCGCCCAGCTCCATCGTCACGCGCTTCATATGCGAGCCAGCCAGTGCGGCCAACTGCTTGCCCACGGCGGTGGAGCCGGTGAAGGTCACCTTGCGGATGATCGGGTGGGGGATCAGGTACTCGGAGATTTCGGCGGGGGAGCCGAACAGCAGGCCCAGCACGCCCTTGGGCAGGCCGGCATCGACAAAGCACTGCAGCAGCGCGGCAGGGGATGCGGGGGTTTCTTCAGGCGCCTTCAACAGGAAGGAGCAACCGGTGCCCAGTGCGGCGCCGAGCTTGCGCACCACCTGGTTGACCGGGAAGTTCCAGGGCGTGAACGCGGCGATGGGGCCGACCGGCTCCTTGATCACCAGCTGCTGCACATTGGGCACGCGGGCGGGCACAATGCGGCCATAGACGCGCAGGCCTTCATCGGCAAACCATTCGATGATGCCGGCGCCAGCGAGCACTTCGCCCTTGGCTTCGGCAAAAGGTTTGCCTTGCTCCTGGGTCAGCAGGCGGCCAATTTGCTCGGCACGCTCACGCAGCAGCGCGGCAGCACGGCGCATGGTGTTGGCGCGCTCGATGGCAGGGGTTGCACGCCAGACCAGGAAACCCGCCTGAGCGGCTTCCAATGCACGGTCCATGTCTTTCTTGGTGGCATGAGCGACCTTGCCGATGGGCTTGCCGGTGGCCGGGTTCAGCACATCGATGGTCTTGCCATCGGAGGCATCTTGCCATTCGTTGTTGATCAGCAGTCGGGTATCCGGATATGCAGTGGTCATTGCCATTTTTCCTTGCGTGTCTTGGAGGTATCCAGTGGTCGGGCCGTCGCCGGCAGCCCGGAGGATGGCTGCAGGCGATCAGCTTCAAATCCTAACCGCTAGTGCCAATGCGCGTAGTCACCCACGGCAATTTCGACATGCGGGAGCGGGCATGTACCGGATTTCTCCACAATGGGGCCGCAGGCCCGTGGTAAAACATGGGGTTTGCTGCGCGGGCAGCGTTGTTGTACCGCGCCCTGTGCACGCCAGGTTGGCCTGGGCCGCACCACCACGAGACTTTTGGAAGCTTCAGACCATGTCATTGATCCGTACCAGTTCTGCCGTTGTCACCGTTCTTGCCGCACTGCTGGCGGGCTGCGCCACCAACCAGTCGGCTCCCACGCCTGATGCTGCCGCTGCTGCGGCCACCGCCCCTGCGGCCACCGCCCCTGCGGCCAATGCAGCCCCTGTGGCGGCCGGCTGTGCCGACAACGCTTGCGACACCGCGCCCCAGCTGCTGACGGGTGCCTCCCCCCGTTTCCCTTACCCGGCTGGTGCCCAGCCCCAACCGGCCAGCGTGCGCGTGCAGTTCGTCGTCAACACTGATGGCGCCGTCAGCGATGTGAAGACCCTGACTACCACCTCCCGCGATATGGCGACCGAGGTGGAACGCGCAGTGCGCCAGTGGAAGTACCGCCCTGCGATGAAGAACAACCAGCCGATGAAGGTCATCCTGCAGCAGCAGTTCGACTTCAAGCCCTGATGCAGACATAGCGCTTCCACGCGTTCCGCATGACAAAACGCCCGTTGCACCTCAGGTGCCGCGGGCGTTTTTGCCGTGCGGGGCGGCCGGTTCGCCGCTTCAGCGCTTACTTCAGCGCGCAGATGCGTCCGGCCAGCTCGATAAAGCCAGCGCCGCGCTCGCCGCGCGTCACATAGCGCGGCAGGTGCTGCAGCTGGGGCACAAAGCGCTCGATATTGGCCACGCCAAAGCTGTTGTCGAAATGCTGGAACATCAGCTGGTCATTGGTGGAGTCGCCGATATAGCACCACTGCCCGATTTCCGCGTCCAGATCGCGACCGAACAAGGTCTTGACGATCCAGCGCGCGCCTTCGAGCTTGTTGTGCCCGCCAAACCAGCCATTGATATGGATGGAGCTGACGGTGGCATTCATGCCGGCCGCCTGCATCAGCGCCACACAGCGGTCGATATCGGCCTGCGGCATCTGCGTGAACTCGCTGTGGTCCACGGCGATATCGCATTCGCGCCCGGCCGAATCGGTGGCGCGCTGCGCACCCGGCACCGTCTGCTCGATCTGCGCGAGCACCGCCTGCATCTTCGCAAAGTTGGCGACGCGCGTGGCCTCGTCCTGCTGGTAGAGCTTGTCCAGCCCGCCGCTGGCATTGCGGCGCAGCGCCACGGCACCGTTCTCGGCCACGATGGCATCAACCGGCCAGGCAGCGGCAAAGGGCTCGCTCCAGCCCACCGGCCGGCCGGTGATGGGGATCACGGCCAGGCCCTTGGCCTTGAGGGCAGCGATGGCCTGCACCACGTTGTCAGGGACGGCGCCCTCTGTGGTCAGGGTGTCGTCGATATCGGTCAGCAGGCCGAGGATGGGGGTGGCCGGCTGCCATTGGTTCAGAGCAAGCATAGAGAAGGAAACAGCGAGAGGTTAGCGTAAAAAGCGTTTGAGGCGCAGGGTGGGCGCCTCTACCAACAGCCAGGACAGCCAGCCGGCCAGCAAGGTCAATGTGGTCACCAGTGCCAGACTGCTGGCAAAACCCCATTCAGGCCAGAGATAGCGAACCGTCTGTTGGACCGGGAAAGCGTACAGATAAACCCCGTACGATACATCACCCCAGCCTCCTGCCTGGCGAAGCACCGGCCAGGACAGGGTGCCCACGCCCACCAGAACGGCGGGCAGAAACAGCAGCAATGCCGAATAGCTGAAGCCGCATGCCCATAGCATCCCGCCGGCAACACAGGCCGCAGCGCAACAGGCCAAGCGGTAGCGCAAAAACCAGTCGCTGACAGTAGCGATCAGCGACCCAAAGACAAAATACGCAGGAAACTCCCACCAGTGCGTCATGACGCCCCGCAGGTCCATGGTCATTTGGGTGAGGAACCACAGCAGGTAGCCAAGGCAGCAGAAAGCCCATACCCAACGCCAGCGCAACAAACCCAAAACCCCGGCTGCAGCCAGTACGGCATAGCAGCTCACCTCCATGGGAGTGGTCCATAGCGATCCGTTCACCGTATGGGGCAAGGCATTGTTCTCAAAAACCCCAGGCAGGCTCCAGCGAATCTGCAGCAGCATGTTGTGCAGATAGTCCCAGGTCATGGGGTGATGGAAGTAATCGCGCAGAGCTAGCGTCGTCAGGCTTGGGCCCAGCACAAATATGGCCAGCAGTACGACCGCAGCCAAGGCCGGCCAGATGCGCAGCGCACGCTTGGCACAAAACACCCACAAGCGTGGCTGCGAAAACCAGCTGAGCGTCACTAGGTAGCCGCTGATAACAAAGAAAGCCATCACGGCGACACCACCTACCATGGCCACATTCATCCATTCAGGCGGTGTAGTCCCCGTCACCGGATACTGGTGGCTGAACAGCACGGCCAAGGCAGCCGCCAAGCGCAGTGCGTCAAAATTATTGGCCTGGTGCAGGCGCTGCGGTTTCATGCGTGCTTCAGTCTAAGAATTTGTCTTGCATGTGCTGGCAAGATGCATTCGGTGCAAGCCTTAGCCAGCTGGGTAAGCTCAGTGTTCGCTGCGCTGGCGGTACAGCAGCCGGGTCATGCTGAGGTAGTTCACCGTCATCGCGACGAGGGTACCCGCTGCTACATACAGCATCAGCCACAGTGGGCCTTGGGGAAAGATCCAGGCCAGCAACGAGTACACCGCCAAGTTGACTGCGCCCCCGCCCAGCATCAAGCCCAGATAGTGCAGGTACTCGGTCAGCAGGCTCCCGGAAGCGCTGCGGCCCGCAAAGGAAATATTGCGATTGATCAGCCAAGTGGTGGTAGCGGCCAGCCAGAATGATACGGCTCTTGCGGCATACACCCCCAGCGTATCCCGCAGCAAGGTCAGCACCACGACATCAACAACGAAAGCGAGCGAACCGGCGATCAGAAACCAGAGCACCGAGCGCTTGATCTTGAAATCCATCACTTGCTCGGTGTATTGGCCACGGATGCCAGGTATGCAAACTGCTTGATCTCGCGCCGCGTTAAGGTAATGGCTTGCAGGATCAGGCCGGTGACAAAGGATACGCCTCCGCAAACCATCATGGCGGTTACCAAACCCAAGGTGGGAAAGCGCCGCACCATGCCGGTATGGCTGTACTCCATCACGATGGGTACGGCCAGTGCAATGGCGATCAGTGACAGCGCAGCGCCCAGCCAGCCGAAGAACTGCAGGGGCTTCTCGCTGACTACCAGGCGGCCAATGGTCTTGAGGATGCGCCAGCCGTCGCGGTAGGTGGACAGCTTGCTGGCGGAGCCTTCAGGCCGGGCGCCGTAAGGCGTATCGACCTCGGTACAAGGCATGCGCAGCTCCAGCGCATGGACATTCAGCTCGGTCTCGATCTCGAAGCCATGCGAATGCGCAGGGAAGGATTTGACATAGCGCCGCGAGAACACCCGGTAGCCTGAGAGCATGTCACGGAAACTGCCGCCAAAAATCTGCTGCACTGTACCCGTCAACAGCTTGTTGCCCCAGCGATGGCCGGGACGGTAGGTGATGCCTGTGTCGCCCGGTGCGGGTTCGACCTCCACGCGCGCGCCCACCACCATGTCCAGCTGCTGGTCAATCAGCATGTCGATGAGCTTGCGTGCTGAAGGCGCGTGGTAGGTCGCGTCGCCATCGGCCATCACATAGATATCGGCATCCACATCGGCAAACATGCGGCGCACCACATTGCCTTTGCCCTTCAGATTGACATTGCGCAGATGCGCGCCTACTTCAATGGCGATCTCGGCGGTGCGGTCCGTCGAGAGGTTGTTGAAGATATAGATCTCCGCCTCGGGCAGCGCCTGTCGAAAGCCTTCCACCACGGGGCGTACGGTCAGTTCTTCGTTGTGGCAGGGGAGGATGACGGCGATGCGCTGGTTGCGGTAGAGGCTGGATGGGAATTCGGTCATGTCAGGAATTATTTTTTAATCATTCACACGGCTGCCGCATTGTGCCCGTGTTTGAGTTTGGAGCGCAGCATGCCTGCAACCTGCCAGACGACCAGGACCTGCATCGCCAGCGACAAAGGAACCGCTGGGAATATATACAGAATGTAGTTGCTGGGGATGGAAGTGGCTTCCAAAATACCTAGCAATGTTATACGGGTGACGATGGCTGCGGCCATCACGGTAGTTAATAGCCAGGCTCCATTGGGAAGAGATCCGTGTCTGATCCATTGGAATAGCGTGCTGGCTGACCAAACTAACCAGATGACAAAAGATAGAGGTAGACCCACTTCCGAGATTTTGCTCATGGTGGTAGCTATAGCTTGCGCCACTCCCCAACGCAATTTGTCCCGAGGTGAGGTCATGTCCATCTCAAAAACGGGACTGTCAGCCGTGGGTGCTAGCGGGCCGTTGGTCACCACGTCAAACAGCTTCAGATGCAGGAGGGAGCCCAGGCTTTGATATGGCTTGAGCGTACCCCGATCCAAATTCGCCAAGGTGCCAAACACCTCCCAAGTGGCTTTGGCAGAGTCCCAGGCATAGTGTTCTCGCCACGGTGGCAGCATGGTGGCGCGGGGGGGCAGGCAGTCATCATGGCGCAGCTTGCATCCTGCATCGATCTCTTGGGCCAAACGTTGGTAGAACTTGCTGGCTTCTCTAGCACTGCTGTAATGGCCGGCTTCTTCCACTGCACCGCGAACTGCCCACATGAACCAGCCGGACAAGATTTCAGGGCATGGGGATGTCTGAGTCTGCTCGCAACCGGTTTTGCGCCAACCTTCGCCACGCTCGCCCTCGAAATAGGGCTTGAGTTCGCGAGCAGCAGCGCTCATCGCGTAGGCGCGTTCTCGCGCATCTTTAGGGAACAATACATAGCGTTGCCAGTGGTCATGGCGTATACGGGTCAGTGCGCCATAGCCGGAGAGAAAATCAGCGGAGCGAAAGTCGTTATTGCGGTAGACGCCGTACTTGACGTAGTTGATCGTATTAACCGCAGCCACCATCAATGTCGCAATCACCACAGGCAAGGTCATGTAAGCCAGCAAGGCTTTCCATGCGCGTAGAGCCTTGCGTTGCGTCCACAAGTAGTAGCCCAGCATCAGCCCTAGTGCGGGCAGCAGCCACACGCCTTCTTCACGGGTCAGCCAGAACCAACCCCCCACACATCCCATTGCCAGCAGCGATGGCCAGCGCAGACGGAGTTGTGCTGCAGGCGCCAAGCTGGCATCGGCTAGCAACCAACAGCGAACGCCCAGCGCCAGCAAGAACAAGGTCTGCGAGATATAAATACCCTCACGCATCACCCTTGCGCCGGATTGCTCCATCCAGGCTGCTGGTTGGAAGGCCAGCACAGCAAACAGCACCAGGACCAAGTTGCGTGATCGCATTAACTGGCCGGCGATGTAAGCGAAAAAGCCTGCAGAGGCCAAATAAAGCGCATGCTCGGAGAACTTCAACGGCAGCGCGGTTGCGTGGTTGAACAGCAAGAACAGCGGGTAGCCAACGCCTTTGGCATGTGTCAAATTGTCGTAGTGTCCTAGCCAACTGCCCCTGCCTATTTCGGCAGCCAGATGTACAAAGAGCAAATCATCGTGGGACGCCCATCCCACTGCAAAAACGGGAAAGGCCATGCGCAGCCACAGCGACAGGACCGCTAGCGCGAGAAAGGTGTAGAGATGGCTACGCGGTAGCTTCAGATTCTTGTCTGTCATTTATCTCGTGATTGCTGGCTTCTGACGGCAGTTTCTTGGGGTACGAAGCTCTGCGCAGGTTGGGAACTGGGAAAATAAATAAATCGAAGGCAAGTGAAGCACTAATGGGCGTCCTTAATGAAATATCAGTGCCAGTGCCGCCAGTCCGACTAGGTTTGTTCGGTGCGGATTTTGACATACAACTGCCTGGCTCCATTTCCCTGAGCATGTCTAGTAAAAGAACCAAGCGAGCTTCATCACAGTTTTGTAGCGCCACAGGCAGTCCTCTAGGCCGTAAACATCATGGCGCTCTGCCAAGGCTTGACAACGCTATGACATCGGAGGCGCATGAAGGCACATCGGAAGGATTGTTCAGCAGTTTGCGTTCTCCAGTCCGTTTGTCCCATGAAATCAGTGTGATGCAATGAGGAGGCGCTTGGTCTGGATGGGGGATCATGATCTTGAAGCCATTCAGTACCGACACTCTGTTTTGGGTGTTTTGCGGAAGATCTGGGCGAACTATAGGGGTCAGCTGAACGTTTCCCTTTGTGATGGGCTCTGTGATGACTTCCATTCCATGCGCGTCGGGGTCACTCGTCCAACCAGCCCAGCCATGAAGCACCAAGGCAGTTGGGTACTGCGTACCTCGCTCAAAGCCTCCATCGGTGGGAAGTGTGTCAGCATAGCCGGTTACCACATCCGCATGCGCTATTTGCATAAAGCGGTCCATTGGTACCTGCACCGCATCAGTTTGCTGGAGGCGAGGATGAGGCATCAGATCGGGGACCACATGCGCGTAGCGGTTGAAGATCAGATTGCGCTCTTCTGCCGGAATATCTGCAAAGTGCTTTTCCCAAAATGCCATTGGCGGCACTGCATTGGTGTGGCTGAGCGAGCGAAATCCCAATCCGTTGGCAGTGGCTGCATGTAATTGTGGAAAAACCAGAACACCATCGTTTTTCTTCTCTTGCTGTTGCAGATATTTGACCACTTCGTTCGGCTGAAGGTTGAAGATGGGCCAAGCAGACTGCAGCGGATTGAAACGGCCAAATAGCACTGCACCAAAAATCAATGAGGCCAGAGCCAGCGCTTCATGGGTATGGCTTTTGTGCTTGCGTACGAGAAGGTACAGCAAGGCCAGTGGAAACAGGAAAAACAGATCTTCGCCTCGATGGGTTCCCAGCGGAAACTTGAACAACCACCACCCGGCGACGATAAAGATGCTGAGCAGAAGCAATCGGCTGAGCGACAACATCAAACCCAGCACATTGGCTAAGTACAAGACGATGATCGTTAAGAGTACGCCGCTTGCGTACTGCATACGTGCTGGCTCTACATGGTCCCACAGCAGTACTTTGCCAAATACTGAAGGGATTGGCAGCACCATCCAGACAAACTGAACCATGAACCCTGCGAGCAATACCAGGAATATTCTGCGCTTGCTGGTATCACTCCACAGCGCAGCCATATTCCGGTAATCGAGGAAGAACAGCACAGCGACGTAGTAATACATCCCTACGGTTCCGATCTCGCTCATGTTGAGGCCAATCAGGCTGTTGTAAACCCAGCTGAAATTGATTGACGGGAAGATCCACGAGAGCATGAAGCGATCGCCGACCCCGCCGCCCATGGAGTGTCGGCTTCCCGGATAAATGGTGGCACTGGTGGCCGAGAGATAGTCGTAGAGATACAGACCCGCTGTGCCGGCGGCCAAGGCTGCGGCAAGGCCTACCCAGACAAGGGTGCGCGGCTGAAAGAGTCGGGGCTTGCCAGCGACCAAGAGCACCAGGCCCACAAAGGCCAGCGAAATCTGAACTGGCGGGTAGAAGTTGGTCAGCAGCCAGAAGACGGCCGCGTAATAGAACCAGATGAGCTGCCAGTGCAAGCGCAAATTCAGCCAAAAGGGCATGATGACCCATGGGAATATCGCAAGGATGGGGCCCTTCTCGTTCCACCAGAACTGGCTGAATCCGGTGAAATACAGGCCAAAAGACAGCAGCAGGGCTGTGGTGTTGCTGGCACCAAAGCGTTTGAACAGGAATGCGTAGCCCGTGATGAAGAGTGCAAATATGGCAAACCAGTGGAACGAATATGCGTACGCCGGGTTTACCCACCCGTAGAGCCACATCGTGGGTTTGAATGCCATGCCCCAATCTGCGATGGGTAAGCCGTAGTTGATGCGCAAGTCTTCTTGGTATAGCGATGTTTTGTTATAGCGTTCAAAACCGTTGCGGACGGTGGCTTGCGTCAGCGGTGTTACCACGGCCCACTCATCTGCACGGATGGATCTCGCCTTACCGAGAGTAGGCTCGATATCCTGGTAGGCGTAGATATTTTTTAAGGGGTATGCGTACGATGAAGGCGACCAGGCGTTGCCAACGTATACCAGTCCGAAAATGATCCAAAGCCCTAAAAATACACAACGCCTGCCCATTTTTTGCATTGAAAACCTTAATATGAATATTGAAATATCAACACATCGACAGCCGTCAAGAGTTGGTGACTGCGAGTATCACATCAATTGGCGGGGTTTTCACCATGTTCTGGTTCATGGGGAAGCGAGCGTAGCATGCCCCACAGAACCAAGGGAGGCATCGCGAGAGAGAAAGGAACCAGCGGGAAGAGGTAGAGCATATTGTTGCTGGGGATGGAGGTCGCTTCCAAAAAACCTAGCAAGACGACGCGCGTGATAATCCCTGCCGCGACTGCCGATGTGGCCCACCATGCTGCAGATGGCAGCACCCGCTTGCGCAGAAGTTGTAGCCCTGCAGCCGCTGACCACAAGGACCAAACCACAAATGCCAAGGGCAGGGCATAGGTAGAGAGCGTAGTGATTGCCGTGGTCAGCCGCTGAGCCCAGTGCATTCTTAGGTCGTCGCGCGGAGACTTCAGTGTATGTTCGCCCCATGCGCCTTTAGATGCACCTGCAGGAGTTAACGTCCCGTTAGTGACCGCATCGAACAAGGCCAAGTGCTTGTTGTCCCCTTCACTGGCCTGTGTGTGTGCGGGTATCTTTCCCAATGTAGCAAGCGTCTGGAAAACGGCCCAAGAGGCTTCAAGGGTATCGCCGAGATAGCCTACTTGCCACGGGGGTAACAGGGTTTTCCGCATAGGCAAACAGTCGCCCGGACGCTGTTTGCATCCTTTCTCTATCTCGGCAGAGAGCCGGCGGTAGAACGCCCTGGAATCACGAGCGCTGTTGTAGTGTCCTGCATGGGCTACGGCGTCACGAAGTGCCCACATGAACCATCCGGAAAGAATCTCTGGGCAGGGAGACGTTTGGGTTTGGTTGCATCCCGCAGCGAGCCAATGCTGGCCAACATTGCCTTCAAAAAATGGCTTGAGTTCGCGCGCTGCGGAGCTCATCTCATACGCCTTTTCACGCGCATCTTTGGGAAACAGCACATAGCGCTGCCAGTTGTCATGGCGAATGCGCGTTAAGGCGCCATAGCCAGCTTGGTAGTCGCTGGAGCGAAAGTCGTTGTTGCGGAAAGTGCCATATACCGCATAGTTGACCGTATTGATGGTCATGACCACGAGCGATGCAGCTAGCAGAGGAATTGACAGAAAACCCAGAATGGCGCGCCATTGCGAGCGCCAATCCGCTTGGCGTAGCAGCCAATACCCCATCATCAACACCGTCGAAGGGGCTAGCCATATTCCCTCTTCACGGGTGATCCAGAACCAGCCCGCAACCAAGCCAAGCGCTATTAGTGTGCGCCATTGTCTATTTATCTGGCTCATCACTGTTTGGGTATGGGGCAACACCCAGAAACGGATACCCAAGGTAAGCAGCAGCAGTGACTGGGAAATGTATAGACCCTCGCGTACCACACGCCCACCTGCTCCGGCCACCCAGGCGGTGGGGATGAAGGCTAGCAGGAAAAAACAGACTAAGGAAGCGGCACGTGAGCGGTAAAGCTGAGCGACGGTGACTGAAAAGTAGGCGGCAGTGGCTAGGTAGAGAACGTGCTCGCTGAATTTGAGGGGAAGCCCTGTTGCATGGTTGACCAGCATGAACAGGGAATAGCCGATTCCTTTGGAGAGCGTGAGACTGTTGTAATCGCCCAGCCAGTTTCCCAGTCCTATGTCTACAGCATGCTTCACAAACAAAAGGTCATCGTGTGAAGCCCAGCTGACTGCGTGGATAGGAAATGCCATTCGGATCCATAGAGAGAGGATTCCGATCACTACAATACCTGACCAGAAAATGGATGTGGAATTGAGTTGGTTCTTCATTTAAATCTTCGGCAGCGGATGCTAAAGGTTTTGGGAGATGGGGCTATTCACCGATAGTTGTGCAATTGCCGTCGTTGGCACAACTCAGGGCTAATTATTAAATAATGTTCTAAATTTGGGGATCATATCTTCTGGCGGCACACCAAAGGGTCGACGCATGGTGTCAGACCAGTTGTATACAATAATCCCTGCCGGAGGCGGTGAGCCGCTTCCTCCGTTTACAGAGGCGAGGGCCGTAATTGGATCCGCCTCTGTGATCGTCCATGCTTTTTGTTTTCTTTCTGTATTGATGCGCTCAAAATCAAAGGAAGCTCCACAGAAACAAGAAACACCAAAGTTGGTGCCGGAAATTGAACTGGCATCATATGGCCTTCTTAGTATAGTATTTTCTGATTTTTCGTTTGGCATTGGAAGGGTGTTTGTAGTGATGTGTGTAAATAATTTTGATTTTGAAATCCCCTGATTTTCATACTCGTTAGCAATGAATAATATAAAATCTCTAGAGACGTCTCCGAGGATTCTGTGAAAATCTTTGTCGCTGGGCGGATTGCTTGGTCCGTAATTTTGACCATTTATGGGGTTGATGCGATTCGCTAGAGCGGCATATCCGATTGGTGTAGGGTCAAACGGTATGACGGAAGGGGCTACCTCCGTTTCCCAGCCAAAGTCCAGTCCCATGAATAAATTATTGGCTACTGGATCAGTATATATGTTGGATTTAATAAAGTTAGAAATAAAATTTATATCTTCTTTTATTTTTCCTCGAACGATGGAGCTCTCGAAATTTGGTTTTAAGCCATTGGGTGAGTATTCATTGTTCTCATTGCGCCCCCAGCCATTGCTGAACGTGGTTAATGGTGTTCCCCAGTCCGTGTATTCGGCCCAGTTCATGGTGTCAGCTTTAAATGGATTTGCATTGATGGGAAGAATCCATTCGTGATTGGCGTGAATGTAAAAGTAAAAATTATTTATTTTGGCGCTAGTGATTAATGCTTTAAGTTCAATTAAAGCCTCGTGCTTTTTTATTCCTGGATTATCTTGCATCAAATCCAAGGTGTATTTCATGCCAATTCTGAAGCGCCCGTCTGGACAAATTGGGTTGCAAAATGCATTGCGAATATCTTCCGCCATTGCCAATTGGCCATTTGGTAAGATATTAGTGTCTCGCCAATCGGGATAAGTGTTGCCTGTGGAGAATGCTATTATTTGAGGTCGCTGCCATTCTGTTGCGCAAAAAGCTATCGAGCCTTCAGGTGAGGTTGCATAAACATGTGTGTTAAATCTTCCATATTCAGGATTTCCCGGTTTATGCTTCGCCAGATCAATGTCTGCGTACCAGGTCCCCGATCCTGCATCAATTCCTTCGTACCAAGTTACATCATCTTGTCCATTCATTTCTCCCCATGTGGGGAATTGAACCTTCTGGGCATTTAAAACATTTCGTGCATATATCCGCAAAAAGCCTTCATGCGCGACAGTTGTTTTAGCACTGGGCTCAACTGCCCCACAACTTGGCTGGTTAGAAACCCTTGTCCATGTTGTCCCCCCACAAGCGCTCTCCCCTCCAGAGGACGTTTTCACACAAACATGGGTATCGAATCTGCCGTATTCTGGACTGTTGGGCTTGTGTCGTGACATATCAATGTCGGTATACCAAGTGCCGTTGCCTTGGTTTATACCTTCATACCAAAATAGGTCATCTTGTCCTTCAGCTTCTCCCCAAGTAGGAAACCTGGTGGCTGTTATATCAGCTGCAATCCCATGTGCATAAATTCTAAGTGTTCCAGATGTTTTAGTTGTTTGCTCAGCTTCGGGGGAAACATGGCAAGTCTGAGATAAGGCTGATAGAGGTGTTAAGAAAAATAAGTAAATGATAATGGTTTTGAAAAAATTTGGCATTTTTCTGAATTTTTTCGATATTAGTGGGTGTAAAGGGGGTTGGGCTGTATCGCATGCTTGCAATTAATGGGTTTCTATAAGTAGTCTGACTGAAGTAATTTAAATAGATGTATCGATTTTTTAGATGTGAAGTCTTGGGGGTGTGGTTATTTTTGTCCCTTGGTTTGAAATCTATATGCGGGTAAGCGCCGGATTGACTAATTCTGATATGAGCGTTTGTTTTCTCCATGATCTTGTTATAAATAATTTTCATAATAGTGAAATGTTTTTGTATGAGATGCCATGAATATGCATATAGATATTCATGGTATTGGACGGCGTATATGCGATAAATGTGTGTTGACTGAATACCTGCTGAATGCCGTTTTATTTTTAATGTGATCAAGGGCGTTCTATTTGATTGAGGGTGCGGGTGTAGGACATTTCAGGTTGGATTGATATCAATAAAGTTGATGGTCAAGGCAATACCTTGCCCAAGATGTATGTGAAAGAGATACCAATATTGCAAACTGAAATTTCAGGAATGATGGTTGAAGTAGTCATCCTGTGAGTGCTGCGAGTGATACAGATTAAGTTGAAGCACCGGCGCTATGGCAGCCCGTGAGATGTCTTCTTAATACCTGCTAACACGACAGCGGCGTATCAAGCCAACCTGATTTGCAAATCAACGAATCTCAGACAAGCAGAGGTGGCCTAAAGAGGCGATGTAAATTGCGATTGGACGTTGTAAAAACGCATCTCTAACGACCGCATTCAGGCTGAAAAAGGTTGAGGTCATCGGTAGAGCGCAGCCCGTGCATTAGCAAGCTGCTCTCGCTGTGAACCATGGATAGAGAGGGCCATGGGGTCTTGCCTGCAGGCATTGCTAGGCACAGTCTGTAAATGGAAATGAGATTCCCATCGTCTACATGACACTGGTATGCAACAGATGTCTTAGATGTTAGAAGCCAGAATAAGCTAGTGGGTGGTTGCGAAATTTTCGAACAGTAGGACTGCTTAAGACTGCGCATATCTTCTAGGGCGGGCCGTGTGCCTAATACGGCTGAGATGTATCAGCGCAACAAGCGATGTATTGCACGAATGCGAAGGCTGTGTGCATTGCATCGAGCGTTATCAGCTATTTGTTTGAACTATGTTGTAATGATCTAGGCAACAAAACAGCCATTGAGCTGTATTGGATATATTAGACCTCACGTGTGGATAAGGGTCTATTACCCTGCAGCAAGATCGCGAGTCCACGTTGCTCGCCATTCAACCAGCAGCGCTAGTGAGACGAGTCCGTTCATCAACTTCAATGCTTGAATTTGGGATACAAACTACTGCTGAGGTATGTTGGACCTCAACTAATCAATTTTTTGTAAAAACTATATGATATTTAATTTATATCTATATACTGCTCTAAAGGTGGCGGTGTCGCAGGCTTGGGAGATGTTTAGGCTGGCTATATGTGTGGTACATATTGCGACTTAAGTTTTGTCAAGTAAGAATTGTGATTGAGATTGCCTTGTCGCGTTGAATTAATTTAGACTCCATATCAAACAAACGCTATTTGATGGTGTTATTTAAAAGGAGTGAAGATGAATAAGTCTATCGTGATATTTTTTTTGGCTGATCTGCTAACTGTTGATGCTGGTGCGCAAGCTATAAATCAAACTGTTAATAATGGAGTGATATCAATGTCCATTACGCCTGGAGTGCATGGAGGTGCAATTTCGTCACTTAAGTTTGGCAATGTCGAAACCGTTGATTCATTTGATCAAGGTAGACTAATTCAGACTTCAATTTTTTTTGATGCCGGACAAGAAACTGGAGTTTATGTCCCTTGTGCCAATGCAACATTACCTCAGTGGTTGAATCCGCAAGAGGGAGGCGATGTATGTGGAAATCCGTCTCCGACATGGGGGGGAGACGCTGGTGCTATAGAAAGCGGAGAGGTCAATGTTGCTACAACTCCACTAGATTGGTCTGCAGCAGGGGTCAGGCCTGCAGGGTTTCAGATTTTCGGTAATCATAAAATTGGCCCTCTCCCATATATGAATTCAAAATATGTGGCGCGCTTGTTATATACTTATAAATCTACAACACAATCAATAAATCCACTACACTATCTTCATTGGAATACTCCTAATCTCGTTCCTTATGCACCTGCTATGGTATTCAGGGCGAGTGTTCTAAATAGGCTATATGGTTTATCAATGGATGGAATGGAGTGGGTTGATGTGACAGACAGCGTTAGTACCCATGGGGATAATGCATCTTATTATAGATTTAAAGCTATGGCGTGGGCGACTCCAGACACAATAAACGATACCAGCGGCTGGGGTGTCGCAGTCTATGGCGGTTGGACTTTGTCTCAGACTTGCGCTGGTCCTGTTGTAATGGAGTTAACCAGTCAGAATGGTCAATGCCCGAATTACTCAGCGAGTAGCAGAATTCTCAATACGGCTTCAGACGGTCACGGAATAAGTGCGCTTAATTTGCTAGACCAGACTTTACCTGTAATTCCTGTGGCCGGTAGTGAGACTCTAATGCCTCACATTGTCGTGGGAAACTTGGATACGATTCGGAGTATAGTTAATGGGCTATATAGCCAAGGTTATTGAGGTGGATAAATTCTTTTATCATTGATTTAATGTAGGTAAAGGTGGAAAGGAGTCCAGAATTTGCAGGGTCTTTGGAATTGTAATTATATTGTTGCTGCACATTGAACAAAGTATGTGAATTCACCCGCTTAGCCCAGAATAGGTTGTGAATGAGTCAACTTTCTATGTCGCAATTCCCATGTCGGAAATGGTGCGAAATCCGAAGATTTTTATCACAAACCGTTTGCTTGAATAGGATAATGCCGTGCGAGGTATTCGGACCTGATAGTAAAACGAGAGTGGAGGTAATAAAGCAGTGCGCTCCTGGGGGCTCTCGCATGCGCTCGCAAGCCCCCACGCCAGCAGTTCTGCATGGAGCGCTCTGCTCCTCCATTGGTTTTTGGTGGTGAGGAGTTGTTAAACGTGCGTTTGATATCCAGGGCTTGGCAGGGGTGTATAAATAGCTTGAAGCGGTAGGCTAAACCGTTGTTTGTGGTCAAACACTTGAAGGTTATTTCCTGCACTTTTAGTACATGATCTGGACAATGGGCTACATGGTCTGCATTCGCGTCTATGACACCTTGTGCGGTGCGCTAATTCGGTGTCCATGGTTGCTTGTGCTCGCTGCAGCGTAAGCTCCTATTGATCAAGCCTTCATACCTGGGCATGGAAAATCGCTTTCACCATTTGTAAACGGTGTGAAGACTAATCCCTTCGGCATTTTTTGCAGAGATTAGCTCCATCTCTTAGTTTTTGCAGCGTAATAACTCCCGTTTTTACAGGAATGTCCTAGGCGCCTTTCAGATGTACAGCGGTAGAAAGCTATCACATGAACGCAAACGCCCGATGCATTGCATCGGGCGTTATCCGCTGGGTTAAGTTTGCCCGGCAGGGCGGTGAGCCGGGCAAGAGGTGCTGCAGCCAGCGAGTCAGCCTCTACAAAGGCTGCTTTGTGCAGAGAGGGATTTCAGCTCGTCTGCAATTCCAACCCCGCATGCTCGCGCAGCGGATGGAAGTGGATCTTCGGAAATCGCTCCTGCGCCAGGCGCACGTCATACGGGCTGGTGCACAGATACGCCAGGGTATTCGCCGCATCATGCGCCAGGCGCAGCGGGTAGGCGTGTTCGAACTCGCGCAGTTCGGCGGGGGTGTCGGCGGTGATCCAGCGGGCGCCGGTGTACTGGCAGCCTTCCAGGCGCACTTCGCAGTCGTACTCGGTCTTCAGGCGGTGCTGCACCACTTCAAACTGCAGCTGGCCCACGGCGCCCAGCAGCATGTTGCCGCCGGCATCGGGCTTGAAGACCTGGATGGCGCCTTCTTCGCCCAGCTGCATCAGGCCCTGCTGCAGCTGCTTGGTGCGCAGCGGGTTCTTTAGCACCACGGTCATGAACATTTCTGGCGCGAAGAACGGCAGGCCGGTGAACTGCAGATTGGGCCCATCGGTGATGGTGTCGCCCAGCTGCACGCCGCCGTGCGTGGTAAAGCCGATGATGTCGCCGGCATAGGCCTCGTCCACCGCTTCGCGGCGCTGGCTCATGAAGGTCACCACGCTGGTGGGGCGCAGTTCCTTGGCGGTGCGCTGCACCTTCATCTTCATGCCGGGGGTGTACTTGCCCGAAGCCACGCGCACAAAGGCGATGCGGTCGCGGTGGTTGCTGTCCATATTGGCCTGCACCTTGAACACCACGCCCGAGAAGCTGCTGTCTTCCGGATGGATGGTCTTTTCTTCGCGGTTGCGGTTGACCTCGGTGTAGGCGATGCGGGGGCCGGGCGGTGGCGACATATCCACCACCGCGTCGAGCACTTCCATCACACCGAAGTTGTTCACACCGGAGCCGAAGAACACCGGGGTCAGCTTGCCGGCCAGAAAGTCGGCATGGTTCCATTCGGCAGAGGCGCCCTGGGCCAGCTCCATCGAATCGAGCGCATCGTCAAAGGCCTGGCCAAAGCGGCTGCGCAGCTTCTCGCTCTCGCTCAGCGGGATGACTTCGAAATCCTTGGGGCCGCGGTCGCTGCCTGGCGCAAACACGGTCATGCTTTGGGTCAGCAGGTTGATGATGCCGCCAAAGCTCTTGCCCTGGCCGACGGGCCAGGTGATGGGGCAGCAGGGCATGCCCAGCTCGCGCTCGACCTCGTCCATGATGTCCAGCGGATCGCGCACTTCGCGGTCCATCTTGTTGACGAAGGTGATGATGGGCGTATCGCGCTGGCGGCAGACCTCGATCAGGCGGCGGGTCTGCGATTCCACACCGTTGGCCGCATCGATCACCATCAGCGCCGAGTCCACGGCCGTCAGCACCCGGTAGGTGTCTTCCGAGAAGTCCTTGTGGCCGGGGGTGTCGAGCAGGTTGATGACATGGTCGCGGTAGCTCATCTGCATCACCGACGAGGCCACCGAAATACCACGCTGCTTTTCAATCTCCATCCAGTCCGAGGTCGCGTGGCGCGAGGCCTTGCGGCCCTTCACCGCCCCCGCGATCTGGATCGCACCGGAGAACAGCAGCAGCTTTTCGGTCAGGGTGGTCTTACCCGCATCCGGGTGGGAGATGATCGCAAAGGTGCGGCGGCGTTGGGTTTCGGGAGCGTAGGACACAGTACGGAAGAGCAATGAGCGCAGACCCGGGACCGGGCTGCCAAAAAACAAAGCCAGCAGGTGCTGGCTGGGACTGCGGGCATTTTAACGGAAAGCGTTTATCCGGGCATGCGGGGGTGAGGCTTGGGATCCTCTGCAGAACCCTCGCCAACCGGTAGGGGCGCGGATCGCCCGGGACCGCTTTCAGACCACGGCAGGGAGTTTTGCAGCGGGTCCCTAGCGCAGATAGCGCTTCAAGCGCAAGGCAGGTGATTCAATCGAATGCCACAGCACATAGCCCAGCAGCATCGACAGCAGCATCGACAGCCCCATGCTGGCATAGAAGTTCATGCCCGGCCACAAGGCAAACACCGCCTGGGCGATGGGGCAGCCCGACAGGTAGACACCATAGGAAGGATCACCCAGGCGGCTGACCGCGCCAGAGAAAGCCGAACTGCAGCTGCCCAGAAAGATCAGCAAGGCCGGCAGTACCACCAGGCCCGACGTATGTTGCAAGCCCGTCAGCCAGAAAAACAAGGCCACGGGAATCAGCCCGAACGTGATGGCGGCGCCATGGGCCAGGAAACGGTCCCGGTGCAGCGCGATCAGCGCGCCGCAGGCAAAGTAGGCCGGGTACTCCCACCAATGCATCATCGTGCCGGTGAAGTCGGCGTTGTAGCGCACAATGAACAGCAGGATGTAGGCCACCAGCACCAGGCTGGCCAGCCAGCGGTAGCGAAAAACGCCCACCACGCCGGCTACGGCCAACGCGGCATAGCACATGGTCTCGATCGGAATGGTCCACAGCGGCCCGTTCATCAAGTTGTTCAGCGGGTTGCTGGAAAACACCTCGGGCAGGTTGACGTAGGCGCGGTAGAGCAGCAGGTTCTTGAAGTACTCCAAGGTCTGGGCATGGGTCAAAAATGTGCGTGCAGGCAGATCGGTAAACACCACGCCAAACACGTAGATGTTCAGCAGTACCGCCGCAATCATGCCGGGCCACAGGCGCAGCAGGCGCTTGGCGCAGAACTTGAACACCTGCGGCTCACGCAGCCAGCTGGTGGTCACCAGGTAGCCGCTGATCGTGAAAAACGTCATCACCGACACGCCGCCAATCATGCCCACATTCATCCAGGCAGGGCCCTCTCGGCCGCTGATGTAGTAGTGGTGGCAAAAGATCACGCCCAGCGCCGCGCAGATGCGAAGAATGTCAAAAGAGTTGCTGCGATGGGGCATGGACGGAGGGCGTAGGCATAAGGGGGTGGGGTCAAGCGCGGCACCACTATACATGGCCTGGGCGGCTGCCGATCACCTCTGGGCGTCGCCATCTTGATGCCATCTTGATATCCCCCCGCGCATTCTCAGCGCCTGCTTGATGCGCCCAAACCTACATTGACTCCACTGCAGGCGTTTTGCCTGTGCAACACCACGCCGCGCCGGGCCGCATTGGGTGGCCTGGCATCGGCGTATGAGGAGAAGACCATGTGGATCCATGGAGTGGAGGTGCTGGCCGCGCTGGTCAGTGCTGCGCTGTTTGTCTATCTGGGTTACGCGCTGTTGCGGCCCGAAAAATTCTGAAAAAGGGAGAGGGCCATGTACATGCTGCAAGAC
The DNA here is from genome assembly GCF_041730275.1 of Comamonas sp. SY3. Classification (NCBI taxonomy): domain Bacteria; kingdom Pseudomonadati; phylum Pseudomonadota; class Betaproteobacteria; order Burkholderiales; family Comamonadaceae; genus Comamonas; species Comamonas sp. SY3. Next base: position 140,270 of record NZ_JBGTYN010000007.1, read on the forward strand.
CTCGTATTCGTCGGCCTCACGCTGGCCTGCTTTGTGGGCCTGCTGGGCTTTGTTCGCGCCTTGGTGCGCATCTGAGCGGGGGCTGACATGGGTTTAGTCTGGATCGAATATGCCGCCTTCGTGGCGGTGCTGGTGCTGCTCACCATCCCCATGGGGTGGTGGTTGGCACGCTGCTTTACCAGTGCGCACGACAGCCGGCTGGAGCGCTGGACCTACGCCGCCATGGGCGTGGATCCGCAAGAGCGCATGGGCTGGCAGCGCTACGGCGCGGTGCTGGTGCTCAGCAACGGCCTGCTGATGCTGCTGGGCTACCTGCTGCTGCGGCTGCAGGGCAGCCTGCCGCTCAACCCGCTGCAGAACGCCGCGCAGACGCCGGACCTGGCGTTCAACACCGCCGCATCCTTCATCACCAACACCAACTGGCAGGCGTATGCGGGCGAGAACAGCCTGAGCAATGCCACGCAGATGGTCGTGATCACCGGGCTGATGTTTGCGGGCTCCGCTGCCGGCCTGGCAGCGGCTGCCGGTTTTGTGCGCGGGCTGGCCCGTGCAGGCAGCCGGGACATCGGCAACTACTGGGTGGATTTTGTGCGCATGCTCTGGCGCGTGCTGCTGCCGCTGTCGCTGCTGCTGGCGCTGGTCTATGTCTGGCAGGGCGTGCCGCAAACCCTGGGCACCGAGGTGCTGGCCCACACCATCGATGGTGGCCGCACCCAGCAGCTGCTGATGGGCCCGGTCGCGAGCCTCGAGAGCATCAAGCACCTGGGCACGAATGGCGGCGGGTTCTTCGGCATGAATGCGGCCCATCCTTTCGAAAACCCCACGCCACTGACCAATATGCTGCACGTCCTGGCGATGCTGCTGATCCCTGCCGGCATGACCTATGCGCTGGGCGCGATGCTGCTCAAGCGCCGCCAGGGCTGGGTATTCTTTGGCGCCAGCCTCGTCATCTTCGTGGGCTTTCTGGCGCTGGTCTGGGTGGGCGAGCAAAACGGCAGCAGCCTGCTGGCCCGCGCCGGTGCTGATCAACAATGGAGCGCCACCCAATCGGGCGGGAATATGGAAGGCAAGGAGTTGCGCTTTGGTATCACCGATACCGCCCTGTTCGTGACGGCCACCACCGCTGCCACCACCGGCTCGGTCAATGCCATGCATGACTCGCTCACGCCGCTGGGCAGCATCACGCCCCTAGCGCTGATGATGCTCAACTGTGTGTTTGGCGGCGATGGTGTGGGCCTTATCAACCTGCTGCAGTACGCCATCCTGACGGTGTTCCTGGCCGGGATGATGATCGGGCGCACGCCGGAGTTCCTGGGCAAGAAGATCGAGGTGCGCGAGATCAAGCTGGTGATGCTGTCGGTGCTGGCCCACCCCGCCTGCATTCTGGGCTGGACGGCGCTGGCCATGCTCTGGCCGGGCGCTGCCGACAGCCTGAACAACCGGGGCCCGCATGGCTTCTCGGAAATTCTCTACGCCTATGCCTCGGCCACCGCCAACAACGGCTCGGCCTTTGCGGGCCTCAATGCCAACACCCCCTTCTTCAACACCACGGTGGGCCTGGCGATGCTGATGGGACGCTACCTGACCCTGCTGCCGCTGCTGGCGGTGGCCGGCAGCATGGCCAGCAAGGCCAGCGTGCCCGCCGGTGCCGGCACCTTCCCCACCGCCACGCCGCTGTTCACCGGATTGCTGGTTTTTGTGGTGCTGGTCGTCGGTGGCCTCACCTTTTTGCCAGCGCTGGCGCTGGGGCCGGTCGTCGAGCACCTGCAGATGCTGGCTGGGCAGCTCTACCCCTGAGCCCCCGCCTTTGACCCGAACTTGCAACTGATGTGAAGCGAACCGGGGCATGGCCAGGCCGTGCCCGCAGGAGAAAAACATGACAAGCCTTGATTCCGATAAACGCCTGCCAGCGCCCGGCGCGCAGCAGGCTGCTGTCCCCGCCGCCGCAGGCTGGGGCCGCACCCTGGGCAGCAGTGCCCGCGCCGCCGTGCTGGTGCTGCTGCTGTGCGGCGTCGCCTACCCGCTGGCCACCACCGGCGTGGCCCAGGCGCTGCTGCCCCATGCGGCCAATGGCTCGCTGGTGCTGCGCGACGGCCAGATCGTGGGCTCGGCCCTGATTGGCCAGCAGTTTGACAGCGCCCGCTACTTCCATGGCCGGCCCAGCGCCACGACGGCGCCCGATCCCAAGCAGGAAGGGGCCAGCATCGCTGCGCCCTACAACGCCGGACTGTCCGGCGCCAGCAACCAGGGCGTCAGCAGCCAGGGGCTGGCCGATAGTGTGGCCGAACGTGTGGCGCAGTACCGCAGCACCAACGGCCTGGCTGCCGATGCCGCTGTGCCGGTGGATGCGGTCACCGCATCGGCTTCGGGCCTGGATCCGCATATCTCGGTCGCCAATGCCCAGTTGCAGCTGCCCCGCGTGGCACGCGAGCGGCAATTGCCCCCCGCCCAGGTGCAGCAGTTGCTGGACCAGGCCACGCAGCAGCGCACCGGCTACCTGCTCGGTGAGCCGCGCGTGAACGTGCTGGCGCTCAACATGGCGCTGGACGCATTGCCAACCCGGAGCCAACCATGAACACGAAAAAACTGACGGCATCGGCTGGCCTCGGCGATCTGGCACTGCTGCAGGCCGCTGCCTGGGATGCGCTGCGCAAACTCTCGCCCCGCCTGCAATGGACCAACCCGGTCATGTTTGTGGTCTACCTGGGCGCCTGGCTCACCAGCCTGCTGTGGCTGCAGAATCTGCTGACGGCACAAGGCAGCAGCGGGTTTACGTTGGCCATTGCCGGTTGGCTGTGGTTCACCGTGCTGTTTGCCAACTTTGCCGAGGCCCTGGCCGAAGGGCGCAGCCGCGCCCAGGCCGCCAGCCTGCGCGGCATGAAGCGCGATACGGTCGCCAAGGTGCTGCAGCAGGCGCAGCATGGCGCCGCCTGGACGGCCCAGCCCGCCAGCAGCCTGACCAAGGGCACGTTCCTGCTGGTGGAAGCCGGCGATGTGATTGCGCTCGACGGCACCGTGGTCGAAGGCGTGGCCTCGGTCGATGAGAGCGCCATCACCGGCGAATCGGCCCCCGTGGTGCGCGAGGCCGGTGGCGATTTTTCATCGGTGACCGGCGGCACGCGCGTGCTGTCCGACTGGCTGGTGGTCGAGGTCACGGTGAACCCGGGTGAATCGTTTCTGGACCGCATGATCTCCATGGTCGAATCGGCCAAGCGCCAGAAGACCCCCAACGAGCTGGCGCTGGGCATTCTGCTGGTGGGGCTCACCTTGGTGTTTCTGATGGTCATCGTCACGCTCTGGCCGTTCTCGGTCTTTGCGGTGGCGCAATCGGGCAGCGGTAGTGCAGTCGGCGTGGCCGTGCTGGTGGCGCTGCTGGTCTGCCTGATCCCGACCACCATCGGTGGCCTGTTGTCGGCCATTGGCGTGGCCGGCATGGGCCGCATGATGCAGGCCAATGTGATTGCCACCTCGGGCCGCGCGGTCGAGGCCGCAGGCGATGTGGATGTGCTGCTGCTGGACAAGACCGGCACCATCACCCTGGGCAACCGCCAGGCCAGCGAATTCTTGCCAGCGCCTGGCGTGAGCGCTGCGCTGCTGGCCGAGGCCGCGCTGCTGTCGTCGATGGCCGATGACACTCCGGAAGGCCGCAGCGTGGTGGCCCTGGCCCATGAGCGCCATGGCCTGAACCCTGCAGCGCTCGACCCCGCCCAGGCACAGCCGGTGCCCTTTACCGCCCAGACGCGCATGAGCGGACTGGACCTGGCCGGCCCCACAGGCCCGCGCAGCCTGCGCAAAGGCGCGGCCGATGCGCTGCGCCGCCATGTCGAGTCGCTGGGCGGGCAGTTTCCGCAGGCCGTGCAGCTGGCGGTGGAGAGCGTCTCGCGCAAGGGCAGCACGCCGCTGGTGGTGGCCGAGGGCGCCCAGGTGCTGGGCGTCATCGAGCTCAAGGACGTTGTCAAACCCGGCATGCGCGAGCGCTTTGCGCAGCTGCGCCGCATGGGCATCCAGACCGTGATGGTGACCGGCGACAACCCCCTGACGGCCGCCGCCATCGCCGCCGAGGCCGGCGTGGACGACTACCTGGCCGAGGCCCGGCCTGAGGACAAGCTGCAGCTGATCCGCAGCCACCAGGCCGCTGGCCGCTTGGTGGCCATGACCGGCGACGGCACCAACGATGCACCGGCTCTGGCCCAGGCCGATGTCGCGGTCGCGATGAACAGTGGCACCCAGGCTGCCAAGGAAGCGGCCAACATGGTCGACCTGGACAGCAACCCCACCAAGCTCATCGAGGTGGTGGAGACCGGCAAGCAGATGCTGATGACGCGCGGCGCGCTCACCACCTTCAGCATTGCCAACGATGTGGCCAAGTACTTTGCGATCATCCCGGCCGCCTTTGTTGCCACCTACCCGCAGCTGGCATCGCTCAACATCATGGGTTTGCACAGTGCCGATTCGGCCATTCTGAGCGCGGTCATCTTCAATGCGTTGATCATCATCGCGCTGGTGCCGCTGGCCTTGCGCGGCGTGCGCTACCGGGCCGTGGGAGCGGCTGCCTTGCTGCGCCGCAATCTGCTGATCTACGGTCTGGGAGGCTTGCTGGTGCCGTTTGCCGGCATCAAGCTGATCGACATGCTGCTGACCGCCACTGGCTTGGTCTAAGGGCTTGCCCCACAATAGCGCCACCATGCCCAACCTCAGCAACACCCCCAGCGCAGCCGCTGCACGGCCCGACCCGGACGCGCTGGTCGCCCAGCTCAAGGCCGACCAGCAGCAAGCGGCGCGGGGCAAGCTGCGCATCTACTTTGGCTCCAATGCCGGTGTGGGCAAGACCTATGCGATGCTGGCGGCCGCGCAGCGCGAGCGCCAGGCGGGCCGCCAGGTGCTGGTGGGGCTGGTGGAGACCCATGGCCGGGCCGAGACCGTGCAGCAGCTGCACGGCCTGGAGCTGCTGCCCCGCCGCATGCTGGCCCACCAGGGCCGCCAGCGCGAGGCCTTTGACCTGGATGCCGCATTGGCACGCCACCCGCAGGTGTTGCTGCTCGACGAGCTGGCCCACAGCAATGCGCCTGGGTCGCGCCATCCCAAGCGCTGGCAGGATGTGCAGGAGCTGCTCGATGCCGGCATCGACGTCTGGACCACGCTCAATGTGCAGCACCTGGAGAGCCTCAACGATGTGGTCAGCGGCATTGTCGGCATCCAGGTCCATGAGACCGTGCCCGACCATATCTTTGACGACGCCAGCGAGGTCATCGTCGTCGACCTGCCTCCCGAGGAGCTGCTCAAGCGCCTCAAGGCTGGCAAGATCTACCCGCTGGAGCAGGCCGAGCGGGCCTCGCACCATTTCTTCCGCCTGGGCAACCTGCTGGCCTTGCGCGAGCTGGCCTTGCGCCGCACCGCTGACCGGGTCGATGAGGACATGCGCGACTACCGGCGCGAGCGCGCCATCGGCGATGTCTGGCCGACGCGTGAGCGCCTGCTGGTTGCCGTCAGCGGCCAGGCTGGGGACGACGCGCTGGTGCGCCAGGTGGCACGGCTGGCCCGGCGGCTGGAGGCAGACTGGATGGTGGTGTATGTCGATGCACCGGCGCGCCAGCACCGCTCTGCGCAGTCACAGCAGGCCGTGCTCAAAACGCTGGCGCTGGCCGGCCGCCTGGGGGCGGATACCGCGACGATTCCGGGTGCGCAGGTCGCTGCGGCCCTGGTCGATTTTGCGCGTGAGCGCAATGCCAGCCACCTGGTGCTGGCCCGCGTGCCGCCGGCGGCGCGGCGCTGGTGGCCCTGGGCCTCATCGCGCCTGCCCGAGCAGATTGCCCGGCTGGATCCGGGCCTGGATGTGCTGCTGTTGTCCGTGCCCCGGCCGCGCAACCGGCCCGAGCCCGCGCCGGTGCGGGAGGCGCCGTGGCCCTGGCGCGGCTACCTGGGGGCCAGCCTGGCTTGCGGCGCGGCCGCGCTGCTGGCGCAGGCACTGCTGCAGGTGTTTGACCCCGCCAATGTGGTGATGCTGTTTTTGCTGGTCGTGGTGCTGTCGGCCTTGCGCTGGGGCCGGGGGCCGGGCGCCTGGGCGGCGCTGTTGTCGGTGCTGCTGTTTGATTTTTGCTTTGTGCCGCCGCGCAACTCCTTCGGCGTCAATGACACGCAGTACATCTTCACCTTCTGCCTGATGCTGGGCGTTGCGCTGGTTTGCGGCCAGCTGATGGCGCGGCTGCGGCATGAGGCCCGGGTGGCGGCAGAGCGCGAGCGCCGCGCCGGTGCGCTGGCGCGCCTGGCCCGTGATCTGTCGGGCGCACTGACGCAGGCGCAGGTTGTGCAGACGGCGCTGACGACGGTATCGGGGGTGTTCGATGCGCGCACGGGCCTGCTGCTGCCCGATGCGCAAGAGCAGTTGCAGGTAGCGCCTGGCAGCGAGGCGGCGATAGACAGCAGTGTCGGCCGCTGGAGCATGGAGCACAGCCAGATGGCCGGCCGGGGCACGGACACCTTGGCGGCGTCGGAGGCGCTCTACGTGCCGCTGATGGCGCCGGTGCGGGCGCGCGGCGTGCTGGTGCTGCAGCTGCGCACGCCCGATCGCCTCAAGGTGCCCGAGGAGCGCCGCCTGCTGGACGCCTGTGCCAGCCAGATCGCGCTGGCGCTGGAGCGGGTGCACTTTGTCGAGGTGGCCCAGCAGACCCAGGTGGCGATGGAGGGCGAGCGCATGCGCAATACCTTGCTGTCGTCGGTATCGCATGATTTGCGCACACCCCTCACCAGCATCCTGGGTGCCGCCCAGGCCGGGCTGCCGCATGCGCCGCCTGGCCCCGCGCAGGACATGCTGGTGCAGATCCGCAACCAGGCCCAGGCCTTGCAGCAGCTGGTGGACAACCTGCTGGCGATGGCCCGGCTGCAGCAGGATGGCGTGCACCTGCAGCGCGCCTGGATCCCCGTCGATGAGCTGGTCGGCAGCGCGTTGCGCCAGCTGGCTGGGCGCCTGGCCGAGCACCCGGTGCAGCTGCAGCTGCCGGCCGGTTTGCCGCTGCTGTGGATAGATGCCGGGATGATGGAGCGGGTGCTGGTCAACCTGCTGGACAACGCCAGCAAGTACACACCGGCAGGCACCGCCGTGCTGGTGACGGCGCAGGCCGAGCACGACCAATTGCTCCTGCGGGTGCAGGACCGTGGGCCGGGCCTGCCCGCGCACCTGGCGCCCGATCAACTGTTTGCGCCTTTCAGCCGGGGCCATGCCGAGTCCAGCATCTCCGGCATCGGCCTGGGGCTGGCGCTGGCGCAGCGCATTGTGCAGGCCCATGGGGGCAGTTTGCATGCCGCTGCGGCCGAGCCCGGGCCGGGGGCCGTGTTCAGCCTGGCGCTGCCAGTGCTGCCTCAGCCTGCGCTCGATTGACCGGAGGGTGCTGCACCGGGCAGGCGGCGCAGCAGGTAGATATCCATGATCCAGCCATGCCGGGCGCGCGCTGCGGCGCGCATGGCCACAATGCGCTCGGCCGCTTCGGCCAGAGGGCCATGCGCCAGGCACTGCTGGGCCATGCCCAGGTAGGCACCCCACCAGATGTAGACATCGCGGGCCTGCGCCGCCGGCAGGCTGTTGAAGCTGCACTGGCCGTCGAGCATCACCACCAGCGTGTCCACCCCGGCCGGCCAGCCTTGCTCGCGCAGCTGGCGGCCGGTGGTGACGGTAAAGGGCTGGCCAATGTCATTGACGGCGATTGCATGTGCGGCCGTGAGCGCCTGCATCGAGGTGATGCCGGCGATGACCGTGACCTGCAGCGGCGCGGGCTGCATGCGCGCGGCAATGCGCAAGGTGCTGTCGTAGAGCGATGGATCGCCCCAGACCAGCAGCGCCACCTGCAGCACGCCGTTATCCGCACGCGGCACCAAGCCGCTCTCCAGCGCCTGCGCAATCGCGGCCTGCCAGCGCAGGGTGATCGCGGCATGCCATTCATCGACCTGGTTCAGGTAGTCATCGCCCTGGCTGCGGCGCTCGGGCATGTCAAAGCCGGCCGTCTGCGGCGCGGGCTGCTGCAGCACGGCGTCGCACAGCGATTGGCGCAGCGCAGCCAGCTCGGCCTTGTCCTCGCCCTTGTGGGGCAGCAGCAGCAGGTCGGCTGCATTCATCGCCGCGATGGCCTGGCGGGTCAGGTGGTCGGGGTTGCCGGTGCCGATGCCGATCAGGCTCAGCGCGACCGGCGGCAAGCTGCTGCTCATGCCTGGCCTTCGCTGTCCGCTGGCGCCGCTGCGAGCGGCCGGTCGGTGGCAGTATCCACCGCCGCCTGCGGCGCCGGAAAGCGCGGCTCGGTGCCCTGGGGCCGGTAGCGGCGGTCGTAGTCGGTGGCGTAGAGGCGGCTCTCGCCAAAGTCCTCGGCGCTGATGCTGCGGCCCACCAGGATGATGGCGGTGCGCTCCATGCTGGCCGCAACAGCCTGGGCCAGTTGGCCGACAGTGGTGCGCACAACGGTTTCATCGGGCCAGCTGGCGCGCCAGACGATGGCAGCCGGGCAGTCCGCGCCATAGTGCGGCAGCAGCTCGCTTTGCACCTTCTCGGCCACATGGATGGACAGGTGGATCGCCAGCACCGCGCCGGTGGCGGCAAAGGCGGCCAGCTGCTCGCCCTCGGGCATCGCCGTGGCGCGGCCCGAGGTACGCGTCAGCACCACCGACTGGCACAAACCAGGCAGGGTCAGCTCGGCGCCCAGGGTGGCGGCAGCCGCGGCAAACGAGGGCACGCCCGGCGTCACGCTGTAGGCAATGCCCAGCGCGCGCAGGCGGCGCAGCTGCTCGCCCATGGCCGACCAGACCGACAGATCGCCCGAGTGCAGGCGCGCCACATCCTGGCCCTGCGCATCGGCCGCGCGGATCTCTTCAATGATCTCGTCCAGGCTCATCGACGCGGTGTTGACGATGCGCGCGCCGGGCGGGCAATGGGCCAGCAGCTCGCGCGGGATCAGCGAGCCCGCATAGAGGCAGACGGGGCAGCTGGCCATCAGGTCGCGGCCGCGCACGGTGATCAGGTCGGCAGCGCCGGGGCCGGCGCCGATGAAATGCACGGTCATGCCGTAACTCCTTGGGTTTGTGGATCAGCCGGGCGCAGGCCCGCTGCCAGACAACAATAGGGGGTGGTGCCGCGCTCGCGCAGTGCGGCGGCCAGGGTGGCGCTGCCGTCGCCGGCCACCAGGCGGGCCAGCAGCAAGCGGGGGGCGGGTGCAGCCGCAGACATGGCCACGGCCTCGGCCACGCTGCCGGTGCCGTAACGCGCCAGCAGGCGGGGCGACTGCGTCACCACCGCTTGCGCGGGCAGGGCCTGCTCGGCCACCGCGACTATCGCCACCGCAAACGGCAGCTGCGCGGCCCACTGCTGCAGCGCCGGCCGCTGCTCCTTGCCTTGCAGCACCGCCACCGCGCAAAACTCGGCCAGCGCGGGCTGGTCCTGCCGGGCCTGCAGCCACAGCGCCTGCAGGTCGGCGGCCTGGGCCTGGGCACGCAAACCCATGCCCAGCACCACGCAGCGGTGCGGCGCTGCTGCCGTCATGCCTGCCAGCTCCACTGCACCAGCGGGCGTGCGGCCTTCCAGCTGCGCATGCGGCCCAGCGCTGCCGCGCTGGACAGCTCCAGCTGCAGCAGCTGGCCGCCCAGCTCACCATGCAGCTGCACCAAGAGCGCCTGGGTCTCCAAGGTCACGGCATTCACCACCAGGCGGCAGCCTGTGGGCATGTGGGCCCGCAGTGCGGCAAACAGCGCGGTGTCAAAACCGCCGCCAACAAAGATGGCCTGGGGCGCGGGCAGGTCTTGCAAAGCCTCTGGCGCCAGGCCGTGCACCACCTGCATGCGGGCCTGCAGGCCAAAGCGCTCGGCATTGCGGCGGATGTTGTCCACGCGCGCGGCATGCTGCTCAATGCTGATGGCCTGGCCTCCGGCCAGGCACCATTCCACGGCCACCGAGCCCGAGCCGCCGCCAATGTCCCAGAGCCGCTCGCCCGGCCGGGGGGCCAAGGTGGCAAGGGTCAGCGCACGCGCCGGTGCCTTGGTGATCTGGCCATCGTGGGCATACCAGCCGTCCGGCCTGCCGGGCACGGCCGGCAAGGCAGGGCCCCCCTGGGCGATAAAGGCCACGGTCACGGGCGCCTGCGCCGGGTCGGCCTGCAACGCAGTGGCGGCCTCATCGGCGCGCAGCATGCGGCAGCGCTCGCGCGGGCCGCCCACGGCCTCCATCACCCACAAGGGGCTCTGGCCCCAGCCTTCCTCGCGCAGCCAATCGGCCAGCTGCCGCACGGCGTCGCCATCGCGCAGCAGGGTGATCAGCTGGCGGCCAGGCGCCAGGCGGGGCAGCAGCTGCGCAATGGGGCTGGCATGCAGGCCCAGGCAGTCGCAGGCTTCCAGCCGCCAGCCCAGGCGGGCGGCAACCAGTGAAAAAGTCGAGGGCTGGGCATGGCAGCGCCACTCATCAGGCTGCAGATGCGCGGCCAGGCTGCCGCCCACGCCATGCCAGAAGGGGTCGCCCGAGGCCAGCACCACCACCCGCCGGCCCCGCGCGGCCAGCACCGGGGCCACATCAAAAGGCTGGGGCCAGGGGCGGCCACGCGCATCGATGGCGGCCAGCTGCAGATGGCGGGGGCCGCCAAATACCAGCTCAGCCTGGTCCAATGCCAGCTGAGCCGCTGCGCTGAGGCCTGACAATCCATCCTCGTTCAGACCTATCAACGTCAACCAGGGATCAGTCATGACGCATGTTCTCCTGCTGGGCGGCACCAGCGGCGCCAGCGAGTTGGCCCAGGCCCTGCACCAGGCGGGTGTGCGGGCCTGCTTCTCGTATGCCGGGGTCACCCAGCAACCACTGGCCCAGCCGCTGCCCACACGCAGCGGCGGCTTTGGCGGGGCCCAGGGCCTGGCGGACTTTATCCGCACCCAGGGCATCAGCCATGTGGTGGATGCCACCCATCCCTTTGCTGCGCAGATGAGCCGCAACGCCTGCGCGGCCTGCGAAGCCACCGGCACGCCCTTGCTGGCGCTGGAGCGCGCGCCCTGGCAGGCGCAGCCCGGCGACCGCTGGACCGACGTCGCCAGCATGGCCGCTGCCGCCAGCGCGCTGCCCCAGGCGCCCAGCCGGGTGTTTCTGGCCGTGGGGCGCAAACAGCTCGATGCCTTTGCCGCCTGCCCGCAGCACCATTACCTGTTGCGCCTGGTCGATGCACCCCAGCCCGGCAGCTTGCCGCTGCCCCGGCATACGGTGGTGCTGGGCCGGGGACCTTTCAGCATGGCAGACGACCTGGCCTTGCTGCAGCAGCACGGCATCGCCTGGCTGGTGGCCAAGAATGCCGGCGGCTCCGCCACGCAGGGCAAGATCGACGCTGCCCGTGCGCTGGGCCTGCCGGTCGTGATGGTGCAGCGCCCGGCACTGCCGCTGCGGCCGCGCACCGACAGCGTGGCGGCGGTCATGCATTGGCTCCGTCATGGCGCCTTGCCGTCCACATCACCGTAATAGCGCGGCGTGTAGGTGTAGCGCCCCACGCGGCGGGTGAGGCGGTTGCCCACCAGCACGACGGTGCGCATATCGGCCATCTCGGGCTGGGCCTCGGCCAGGCTGCAGACCTGCAGCGATTCCTCGGGCGTGGAGACGGCGCGGGCAAACACCAGCAGCCGCTCGGGCTCGCAATGCGCGCGCAGCAGGGCCAGCAGGCGGTTGAAGCCCTCGGGCCGGCTGTGCGAGCGCGGGTTGTAGAAGGCCATCGCAAAATCGGCCTCGGCCGCCAGTGCCACGCGGCGGGCAATCACCGGCCAGGGCTTGAGGTTGTCCGACAGATTGATGCAGCAAAAATCATGGCCCAGCGGCGCGCCTGCGCGGGCGGCGGCGGCCAGCATCGCGGTAACGCCGGGCAGTACCTGCACATCCAGCGCCAGCCAGCGCTCGGCCTGCGCACCTGGCGCGCGCTCCAAGGCTTCAAACACCGCCGATGCCATCGCGAACACACCCGGGTCACCGGAAGAGACCACGACGACCTGGCGGCCCTGGGCTGCCAGTTCCAGCGCCTGCTGGGCGCGTTCCAGCTCCACCCGGTTGTCCGACGCGAGCCATTGGGGCTGGCGGCTGCCCGCCGGCGCGCTCTGCGCCACCAGGGCCTGCGCACGCGCCACATAGGGAAAGTAGCCCACGACCGCGTCGGCCGCCAGCAAGGCCTGCAGCACGGCGGGCGTGATCTGTTCCAGGCCGCCGGGGCCCAGGCCGGCAATGGTCAGCTGGCCGCGGCCTACCATGCGGCCTCCGGGCGGCGGCCCTGGCCATGCACCAGCACGATCGCAAAGTAGGGGCAGACCTCGTCGCCCACGTCTGAGAGGCGCGCCACCTGCTGCTGCTCGGTGGTGCCGTTTTGCACCAGCCAGGCAGCATCGGCCCGGCCTGCGCGGGCCAGTGCGCGGCGGATGCGGGGCAGGTTGCGGCCCACCTTCATCACCACCAGCGCATCGGCCGTGTCCATGCGGCGCACCAGCTCGTCTTCGGACAGGGTGCCGGTCATCACGCTCAGCACATCGTCACCCCAGGTGATGGGCTCACCGGTGGCATGCCAGCAGCCCACCATGCCGGGGATGCCGGGCACCACCTGCAGGTCCACATCGCCGCGCGCGCGCAGCCGGGTGTAGAGGTGCATGAAGGAGCCGTAGAGAAAGGGGTCGCCCTCGCAGAGCACCACCACCTGCTCCTGCTTGGCCAGCGCGGCCAGGCGCAGGCACCAGTCATCGTAGAACTGCGCCAGCTGCTGCACATAGGCGGGGCTGTCCACCGGGATCTCGGTGGTCACCGGGTACTCCATCGGGTACTCGGCGGCCTCGCTGCTGAGCATGCCCTCGACCAGCTGGCGGGCCTTGCCGGGCCGGCCTTTTTTGCGGAAAAAGGCCACATGGCGGGCGCCACGCACCAGGCGGTCGGCCTTGATGCTCATCAGCTCGGGGTCGCCCGGGCCCAGGCCTACGCAGATGAGGCCCGGGGCGGCCAGGTGGGACTTATTCAACATGGCTGGCCATCGCATTGACGGCGGCCACGGTCATCGCCGAGCCGCCCAGGCGGCCGCGCACGATCATCGAAGGCACCGGCAGGTCCTGCATCAGCGCCTGCTTGGATTCGGCTGCGCCAATAAAGCCCACCGGGCAGCCGATGATGGCCGCTGGGCGAGGGCAGCCCGGGTCCTGCAGCATGTTGAGCAGGTGGAAGAGGGCGGTCGGCGCATTGCCAATCGCCACGACGGCGCCGGCCAAGTGCGGGCGCCACAGCTCCAGCGCAGCGGCGCTGCGGGTGTTGTTCATCTTCTGCGCCAGCTCGGCCACACCGGGCTCGTGCAGGGTGCAGATGACCGGATTGCCTGCGGGCAGGCGCGAGCGGGTAATGCCTTCGCTGACCATGCGCACATCGCAGAGCACGGGAGCGCCCGCTTCCAGCGCGCGCTGGCCGGCGGCCACGACACCGGCGGAGAACTGCACATGCGCGGCCAGCTCGACCATGCCGGCGGCATGGATCATGCGTACCGTTACGCGCTCCTCACCGGGGGTAAAGCGCTGCAGGTCGGCCTCGCGGCGAATGGTGGCGAAAGACTGCCGATAGATCTCGGCGCCATTGGTTTCGTAGGTATGAACCATCAGATTTCTTCAAACATCAGCCCGGGATTGTCGCGCAGACTGCGCGCGCTCCAGCGGGAATCGGGGGCGGCCTGGGCCGTCGCATCGCGGGCGTAGCCAAACACGGGCCCATCCGGGCCCGCTTGCGCCACCAAGGTCACGGTCGACGGCAGCTGGCGTGCACAGCCCTTGGCGCAGCCCGAGACATGCAGGTGCGCGCCATCGGGCACATGGGGGGCCAGCGCCAGCGCCAGATCCTGCGTAGGCGCCAGCGCCTGGCGGCAGCCGGGCGCGCCACTGCAGGCCGACACGCGCAGGCGGGCATCTTGCGGATCGCGGATCCAGTGCGCGGGGTCGTCCAGGCCTGCCGCTGCCAGCACTGCGCTGCCGGAAGGCGCCAGGCCTTCGACCAGCAGCATGCGCCAGGGGGTCAGCCGCAGGCTGCGGATGCCGCTGCGGGCCAGGCGCGCCAATGCGCCGGCAGTGACCCGGCCCAGCGGCGCGGCCACCAAGAGGCCCAGGCCGCATTGCCAGCCAGGTGCTGGGCTGCCATCGGCAGGCAGATAACAGGGGACTTCGCGCAGGCCAGCGGGCAAGGCCAAGAGCGGCCATGCGCCTGGCTGGGCCTGCGCCTGGCGCAGCAGCTGGGGCAGGCGGCCCGGGTGTTCACCCGCCGCACGCCGTGCGCGGGCCTGGGCGGCGCACCAGCGGGCCAGTACCAGCGCGGCTTGCACGGTGAGGGGTGCGCTGTCCGCCTGCCAGGCGACGGGCTGGCCGGGCACCTGCAGCCGCCAGCCCTGGGTGCCATCGCGCACCAGCTGCACATCGGCGGCCACCTCGGCCAGGCCACCATGGCGGCCACTGGCCAGCGAGAAGCCAAACTTGGCGGGCAGGCCATCCAGCGCTGTGTCGGCCACCAGCGCCTGCTGCAGTGCCTCGGCCAGTGCCAGCACGCCGTCATCGGGTGCGCACAGCGGGTCGATGACCAGGTTGCGCAGCTGCTCCTGGCGCGCGTCTGGGTCCAGCAGGCCCTGGGCGGCCAGCGCATCGAGCAGGCTGCTGTGCTGATCGGGGGCCACGCCGCGCAGCTGGATATTGGCGCGGCTGGTGAGCTCCAGCAGGCCGGCGCCATGCGCCTCTGCCAGCTCGGCCAGACGCAGTGCCTGCGCGGCCGACAGCCTGCCCAGCGGCGGCCGCACCCGCACCACCAGCCCATCGCCGGAGGCCATGGGCTGCCAGGCGCCAGGGCACCAGCCTTGGGTCTGTGGAGGGGAAGAAGGTGGGCTTGCAAACATGGGGCAGGCGGCAGTGCAGCGGCAGTGCCAGGGTGCTGAAGTGTAGCGAAGTGCCCGCTTCCTCTCGGTACACAGGCGCAAACCACCCCGGTTTTTTGTCACAATCGGGCGCATGACGCTTGCAGCCCCCCGCATCCTCCTGGTGGACGACGATCCCAATATCCGCCGCTTTGTGCGTCTGGCCATGGAGGACGAAGGCTGGCAGGTCTTTGAAGCCGACAGCGCCCGGCGCGGTCTGATCGAGGCGGCCAGCCGCCAGCCCGATGCGCTGGTGCTGGACCTGGGCCTGCCCGATGCCGATGGCAAGACCTTGATCACCGAGCTGCGCGGCTGGAGTGGGCTGCCGGTGCTGGTGCTCTCGGCCCGCGACCAGGAAGAGGAAAAGGTGGCCGCACTGGACGCTGGCGCCGATGACTACCTGAGCAAACCCTTTGGCGTGCCCGAGTTGCTGGCGCGGCTGCGCGTGATGCTGCGCCGGGGCCAGCGCAGCGGGGGCGACAAGCCCGGCAGCACGGTGCGTTTTGGCGATGTGGAGGTGGACCTGGCCACGCATGAGGTGCGCCAGGCGGGCGTGGCCGTGCACCTGACCCCTATCGAGTTCCGGCTGCTGGCGGCGCTGATTGCCGGCCAGGGCCGGGTGCTGACGCACCGCCAGTTGCTGCTGCAGGTCTGGGGGCCGGAGTACCTGGACCGGCCGCATTACCTGCGCGTGCACATGGCCAACCTGCGCCAGAAGATCGAGGCCGAGCCGGCCCAGCCCCGGCATCTGCTCACCGAGTTGCAAGTGGGCTACCGCCTGGTGGGGTTACAGGGCTGATGCCCTTATAATCGCACTCCATCCGAGGAGCGTTGCAGCGTTTCCCAGTCTGGCAGGCGCCAGACCACCACGGGGCGTGAGGCTCGGATTTCATCTCGCAACGACGCTCACCCACGCTTTCTGTGCGGTGAGATGGTCTTTCCCCTTCTTCCGCGGAACGTGGTTTTTCATTCAATTTTTGGAGAAAACCATGAACGCTGCTGTTCGCTTCAATCCCGCTGACTCTGCGATTACCGATATTTCCCTGGCCGCTTGGGGCCGCAAGGAAATCAAGATTGCCGAAACCGAAATGCCTGGCCTGATGGCCGTGCGTGAAGAGTTCGCTGCTGCCCAGCCCTTGAAGGGCGCGCGCATCACCGGCTCGCTGCACATGACCATCCAGACCGCCGTGCTGATCGAGACGCTGACGGCCCTGGGTGCCCAAGTGCGCTGGGCATCGTGCAACATCTTCTCGACCCAGGACCACGCCGCTGCCGCCATCGCCGAAACCGGCGTGCCCGTGTACGCGATCAAGGGCGAGTCGCTGAAGGACTACTGGGATTACACCCACGCGATCTTTGAATTCGGCGCCAAGGGCACCGAAGGCGAAGGCCCGAACATGATCCTGGACGACGGCGGCGATGCGACGATGCTGATGCACCTGGGCAAGAAGGCCGAGAAGGACCTCTCCGTGCTGGCCAACCCCGGCAGCGAAGAAGAGAAGATCGTGTTTGCTGCGATCAAGGCCAAGCTGGCCGTCGATCCGACCTGGTACAGCCGCAAGTCGGCCCAGATTCTGGGCGTGACCGAAGAGACCACCACCGGCGTGCACCGCCTGAACGAAATGTCGGCCAACGGCTCGCTGCTGTTCCGCGCGATCAACGTCAACGACTCGGTGACCAAGTCCAAGTTCGACAACCTCTACGGCTGCCGCGAATCGCTGGTGGACGGCATCAAGCGCGCAACCGATGTGATGATCGCCGGCAAGGTGGCCGTGGTCGCTGGCTACGGTGACGTGGGCAAGGGCTGCGCCCAGGCGCTGACTGCGCTGCGCGCCCAGGTCTGGGTGACCGAGATCGACCCGATCAACGCCCTGCAGGCCGCGATGGAAGGCTACAAGGTCGTGACCATGGAGTACGCTGCTGACAAGTGCGACATCTTCGTGACCACCACCGGCAACAAGGACATCATCCGCCACGAGCACATGGTCGCGATGAAGGACGAGGCCATCGTCTGCAACATCGGTCACTTCGACAACGAAATCGATGTCGCATCGATCGAGAAGTACGAGTGGGAAGAGATCAAGCCGCAAGTCGACCACATCACCTTCCCCGATGGCAAGAAGATCATCCTGCTGGCCAAGGGCCGCCTGGTGAACCTGGGTTGCGCCACCGGCCACCCCAGCTTTGTGATGTCCAACTCCTTTGCCAACCAGACCCTGGCGCAGATCGAGCTGTTCACCCGCCCCGACGCCTACGAAGTGGGCAAGGTTTATGTGCTGCCCAAGGTGCTGGACGAGAAGGTCGCACGCCTGCACCTGAAGAAGGTCGGCGCCCAACTGACCGAACTGACCCAGGCGCAAGCGGACTACATCGGCGTGAAGAAGGAAGGCCCTTACAAGCCCGAAACCTACCGCTACTAAGCCAGGAGCCGCTAATACGGCCCCTGATACGTCGTTGCTTCGCCTTGTCGTACGCTTGTACTGCCTGCGGCTTTGCGCCTCGTCTCATGGGCCGTCTTGGCGCCTCTGGGGCAGCGCCTGGTGACACCCTTGTGTGCCGCCTGGCGCTGCAGCCCTCTAGGGATCCTCTGCAAAACCCTCGCCAAGCGGGATGGACGCGGATCGGGATGAGACGCAAGGCGTCTTTTGCAGTCAATAGCCGTAGCTATTGGCAAGGAAGACAACGAAGCGGATTGCCCGAGCCCGCGTTCAGACCACGGCAGGGAGTTTTGCAGAGGGTCCCTAGGGCATTTGTTGTGAAGACTGGCTGCCCCGCCTGGCGGGCCGGCCGGTCGTTTTGATTGAAGGAACGCGCATGCGCGCAGATGTGTTTTTGGTGGAAACGGGCCTGGCGTCGACCCGCTCGCAGGCGCAGCGCCTGATTGCTGCGGGTGTGCAGTGGCGCACCACCTCGCTGGCCCCCTGGATCAAGGTGGCCAAGAACGGTGACGAGATTCCAGCAGGCGCCGATGTGGAGCTGCTCGATGACTCGGAAGCCAAGTACATCTCGCGTGGCGGCCTCAAGCTGGAAGGCGCGTTGGCGGCGACCGGCCTGGTGGTCAAGGACCTGCGCTGCCTGGACGTGGGCCAGAGCACCGGTGGCTTTACCGACTGCCTGCTGCAGGCGGGTGCCCGGCAGGTGATCGGTGTTGATGTGGGTACGGGCCAACTGCATGAGCGCCTGCGCGCCGATGAGCGCGTGGTCTGTGTCGAGGGCTTCAATGCCCGCGCGCTGACGCCTGAATCCCTGGAAGCGGCCTGCGATCTGGCCTTGACCGAGATCGTGCTGGAAGAAGAGGACAACGACACCCAGCCGGTGGCCCCTTATGCCTGGATGCGCAATGGCGGCCAGGTCGATGACGAATACGACGATAGCCAGGACGCCAAAGAGCAGGAGATCGAGGACTTCAAGGCTGAGCGCAGTGCCAAGCAGCGCGCCAAGGCGGAGGGCACGGCCCCCGTCGAGCGCCGCCGCCGACCCGGTACCGAGAACATCGATATCCGCCCCGAGTTTGACTTTGTCACCGGCGATCTGTCCTTCATCTCGCTGACCTTGGTGCTGCCAGCGATGGTGAGCGTGCTCAAGCCTGGCGGCCAGCTGCTGATGCTGGTCAAGCCCCAGTTCGAGCTGCAGCCCGGCCAGATTGGCAAGGGCGGCATTGTGCGCGACAAGGCCTTGTATGCCGAGGTGGAACAGCGCATCCGCGCCTGCCTCGCCGAGCTGGGCCTGGAGGTCAAGCAATGGATGGATTCGGCCATTGATGGCGGCGACGGCAACCATGAGTTCTTTGTGCATGCCCAGCAAGGCGCGGTCGTCAAGGCGCCCGTGCCTGCAGCTGCCGATGCCAGTGCGGATGCCCCTGCAGCGCCTGCGAAAAAGGCCGCTGCCAAGCGCCCCTCGCGTGCCGATATGCGTGCCAAGCGTGATCTGCAGGAGCTGTACGTGGACCCCGAAGCGGCCAGTTTTGGACAGCCGGGGCCCGCGCGCTCGAAGCAGAAAAAGCGCAACGAACGTTAAGTGTTGAGGACCTGGAGACGCCGATGTCTTTTCCGATCAGTTTTGAATTTTTCCCGCCCAAGACGCCCGAAGGCGCTGAGAAGCTGCGCGTGGTGCGCCAGGCGCTGTATGCGCGCAAGCCCCAGTTTTGCTCGGTCACTTATGGCGCGGGCGGCTCCACGCAAGAGGGCACCTTTGGCGTGGTCAAGGCCATCCTCGACGAGGGCGTGGATGCGGCTTCGCACTTCTCTTGTGTGGGCGCCACTAAACAAACGGTGCGCGCGCAGCTGCAGCAGCTCAAGGACATGGGCGTCAAGCGCCTGGTGGCCTTGCGCGGCGACCTGCCCAGTGGCTACGGCCTGGGCGGTGAGTTCCACTACGCCAGCGATTTGGTGACGTTTATCCGCGACGAATTCGGCCAGGATTTCCACATCGAAGTGGCCGCCTATCCGGAGATGCATCCGCAAGCGCGCAGCCCGGAAGCGGACCTGCAGGCCTTTCTGGCCAAGGTGAAAACCGGGGCAGATTCGGCCATCACGCAGTACTTCTTCAACGCCGATGCCTTTTGCAGATTTCAAGAAGATTTACAAAAACGCGGTGTGGACCTGCCGGTCATCCCGGGTATTATGCCGATCACCGGATCGACGCAGCTGATGCGCTTTTCGGATGCCTGCGGTGCCGAGATCCCGCGCTGGATTCGTCTGCGACTGCAAGGCTATGGAGATGATGTTGCCAGCATCCGTGCCTTTGGCCTGGATGTAGTGACCCAGATGTGCGAGGACCTGCGCCGCCGTGGTGCCGTCGGTCTGCACTTCTACACCATGAACCAAAGCGCAGCCACACTGGCGATCTGCGACCGGCTGGGGCTGTAGCCAACAGCGCTGTGGTCTTGCAGCGTGGTGGCCTCGAATGTGCCCAAGCGCGGAAAGACCAGGAGTTGCTGTTGCCCACATCCACACGATCGCGATGCCGAGGCTGGCTGGCCGCTGTCAGCCTGGCCGCGCTGGCGGGTGGCTGCGTGCATGTGCCCAGCGATGTCGACAGCGCGCCGCCGGCGCAGCCAGACAGCACCGCGCCCGGCCCTGTGCATCCCGAAGCCGCGTTTATCCCGCCGGAGCGCTCCGCCACAGAGGCGGCCATCACCTCGACCGCGCCAGAGGAACTGGCACTGGCCGGTGAGCGCCGTGGCCTGGGCCTGGTGCTGCCGCCGTCGGCACCGCTCAGCAGTATCGATGGGCTGTCCCGCCCCTGGGATGTGCCCGACATTCCTCCCGCCCTCAAGCAAGACCCTTACCGATCAGCCGACCAGCAAGGCATGGCCTCCTGGTATGGCGGCCAGTTCCATGGCCGCAAGACGGCCAATGGCGAGCGCTTTGACAAAGAAGGCCTGACAGCAGCACACAAAACCCTGCCTTTTGGCACCCAGGTCTGTGTGCGCAGCATGGTCACCGGCAAGGCGGTGGTGGTGCGCATCAATGACCGGGGCCCTTATGCCGGCGACCGCATCATCGACCTGAGCCAGGGCGCTGCCCAGGAGCTGGGCATGCTGGGCCTGGGCATCAAGCCGGTGGAGCTGTGGACCCTGGATGACGATGACGACGACTGCCCATCGTTTGTGCTGGCCGGGCGGCGCGGCAGCGGTGCGTTGGCCGGTAATGGTGCGCGCGGCCAGCCGGCAGCGAAGGCGGCGGTGCCACACCGTGGCCGTGTGCGGGCCATGGTGCCGGCCACCAAGGCACAGGCCAAGCCTGGCAAGGCAGCGGCTGCAGCACGGCGCAAAAGATAAAGCCTCAGCGCACAAAAGCAAAAAACGCAGGCCATCCGATGGATGGCCTGCGTTTTGCGATGGCGGCTGACTGGCTTGGCGGTGCTTACTTGCCGCCGCTCTCCAGCACATAGCCGGCATTGCTGTCTTGCTGCAGCAGCTCGGCCATTTGGGGCAGGGCGGTCTTGAGCTGGTCCTTCAGGGTGAAGGGCGGGTTGATTAGGAACATGCCGCTGGCAGGCAGGCCGGGGCGCTTTTCCTCACCCTGGCGCATGGCCGTGGTGATCTTGCTGTTCTTGACCGTCAGCTCGGCGTTGAGCCAGCTCTTGCCAAACTTGTTGGCCAGGGTCTTGAGGCGGCGCGGCAGGTCATGGGCTTCCTGGCGCGGAATGATCGGGTACCAGACCGCATAGGTGCCAGTGGGGAAGCGCTGCATGCTGTCGGCCACCATGTCGAGCACACGGCCATAGTCGGTCTTCATCTCGTAGCTCGGATCGCACAGCAGGAACGCGCGGCGCGATGGCGGGGGCAGGAACTTCTTCACGCCTTCAAAACCGTCTTCCAGCAGCACCTGGACCTGGCGGCCGGCCTTCAACTGCGCGATGTTGCCCGTCAACGAACGGCAGTCGGTAGGGTGCAGCTCAAACAGCTTGAGCTTGTCGCGGTCGCCCAGCAGGCGCTGCGCGATGAAGGGCGAGCCCGGGTAGACCTTGTAGGTGCTGCTGGTGTTGAAGGCTTTGACCATGTCCACATAGTCTTGCAGCATGGGGCACAGGTCCTTGGCACCTTCGAGGCGGCGAATGCCTTCGTCGGCCTCGGCACTGGTCGTGGCGTAGTCGCCGTCCAGGCGGTACAGGCCCGCCCCGGCATGGGTGTCCAGTGCAACCAATGCCGCCTCTTTTTGCGTCATGTATTGCAGGGATGCAATCAGGATGGTGTGCTTGAGCACATCGGCATGATTGCCGGCATGGAAGGCGTGGCGGTAACTGAACATAGGGCGCCAATGGTAGCGATATGCGCCGTGCTACGGCGCCAAAGGGGCATGCGGCAGCGGTTATGGACGCCAAAAAACCCCGGAATACGCCCGAACCCGGCCCTTTGGGGAATGTGAGGAGGCACTTTACGCTTTGCGCAAAAGCTTTTATAATGGAGAGCTTCGCAGCGATTTTTATGAATCCCGCGGCGAAGACTGGTTGCAGTGGGCCCGCAAGGTTACGCGGCAACCGGGTATCCCGCCTAAGAGGCTTCCTGCGCAAGTTCCTCGCGTCTAGAAGAAGCACCGACCGCGGAAAAGGATTCGCCAAACCCTCTATTGAAAGAGAAAACTCATGTCTACATTCAGCGCAAAACCCGCTGAGGTGCAACACGAGTGGTTTGTGATTGACGCCACCGATAAGGTGCTCGGACGTGTCGCCAGCGAAGTGGCACTCCGTCTGCGCGGCAAGCACAAGGCCATTTACACACCTCACGTTGACACCGGTGACTACATCGTCATCATCAACGCCTCCAAGCTCAAGGTCACTGGTACCAAGAACACGGACAAGGTGTACTACCGTCATTCGGGCTTCCCCGGCGGCATCACTGCCACCAACTTCCGCGACCTGCAAGCCAAGTTCCCTGGCCGTGCGCTCGAGAAGGCTGTCAAGGGCATGCTGCCCAAGGGTCCTCTGGGCTACGCCATGATCAAGAAGCTGAAGGTCTACGGTGGTGATGAGCATCCTCACACCGCCCAACAGCCTAAAGTGCTGGAAATCTAAGGAGTCCCGAGATGATTGGTGATTGGAACAATGGCACCGGCCGTCGCAAATCCAGCGTCGCCCGTGTGTTTCTGAAAAAGGGCTCCGGCAAGATTGTTGTGAATGGCAAGGACATTCAACAATATTTCGGCCGCGAAACCTCGATCATGATTGCAAAGCAGCCTCTGGTGCTGACCGGCAATGTCGAAACCTTCGACATCCAGGTCAACGTGCACGGCGGCGGTGAATCCGGCCAAGCCGGTGCCACCCGCCACGGCATCACCCGCGCTCTGATCGATTACGACGCAGCACTGAAGTCGCAACTGAGCCAAGCTGGCTTCGTGACCCGTGACGCACGTGAAGTCGAGCGTAAGAAGGTCGGTCTGCACTCTGCACGCCGCGCAAAGCAGTTCTCCAAGCGTTAATTGCTGGCTACTTGCCAAGAACCGCCCCTCGGGGCGGTTTTTTTATGGCTGTTGAGACCGTCAACACGTTCTCGGAACCGATCGGGGTATTCCCACACTGCAATTGGCGTCACCCGGCGGGCGGGCTGCGTGAAGGTGGCGATTGGAGTACCATTCTTTGCAGTACATCAAATAAGACAGGAGTCGTCTCCCATGAGCGAAGTTGCAGAAAACACCATGACGGAAATGCCCACCCCGATTGTCTTTACCGACAGCGCAGCGGCCAAGGTGGCCGATCTGATTGCCGAGGAAGGCAATCCGGACCTGAAGCTGCGCGTGTTCGTGCAAGGCGGCGGTTGCTCGGGCTTCCAGTACGGTTTCACCTTTGACGAGATCGCCAACGATGACGACACGACTATGACCAAGAACGGCGTGTCGCTGCTGATCGATGCGATGAGCTACCAGTACCTGCTGGGCGCCGAGATCGATTACAAGGAAGACCTGCAGGGCGCACAGTTCGTGATCAAGAACCCGAACGCCACGACCACCTGCGGTTGCGGATCGAGCTTCTCGGTATAAGCCGCGCAGCACGTGATGGAAGGCATGGCTCTGCTGCTTGCCTTCTGGTCCACCACCCTTTGCCTCAAGCCGCTGTTGACCAGCGGCTTTTGTTTTGCCCATGTCCGCTGAACTGACCCCACGCCCCGTCGCGCCCCACAAGGAGCGCCTGCTCTGGCTGGTGGCGATTGCCTTTTTTCTGCAGTCGCTCGATGCCACGATCCTGAACATTGCGCTGCCAGCGATGGCCCATTCGCTGGGCCAAAGCCCGCTGAAGATGCAGTCGGTCATCGTGGCCTACTCACTCACCACGGCCATGCTGATTCCAGCATCGGGCTGGATTGCCGACCGCTTTGGCACGCGCCGCGTCTTCATGTGGGCGATTGCGCTGTTTGTGCTGGGCTCGGTGCTGTGCGCGCTCTCGCCCAGCCTGGGCTTCTTGATTGCTGCGCGCGTGGTGCAGGGCGTGGGCGGGGCGATGATGCTGCCGGTGGGGCGCCTGGCGGTGTTGCGCAGCCACCCGAAAGGGGATTTCATCCGCGCGATGAGCTTCATCGCCATTCCCGGCCAGATCGGACCCTTGCTGGGCCCGACCCTGGGCGGCTGGCTGGTGGAGGTCGCCACCTGGAACTGGATCTTCTGGATCAATGTGCCGGTCGGCCTGTTCGGCGTCTGGGCGGCGCGCCGCTGGATGCCCGAGACCACCTGGTCGGTGCCGCGCAAGTTCGACGGCCTGGGCTATGCGCTGCTGTCGTTCGGCATGGTGGCTATCTCGGTGGCGCTCGATGGCATGTCCGGCATGGGCCTGGGCATGGCCTTGGTGGTGGTGCTGATGGTGTTTGGCCTGGCCAGCCTGGCCAGCTACTGGATGCATGCGATGCGCGTGCCCGAACCCTTGTTTCCCCCGATGCTGTTTCGTGTCCGCTCGCTGCGCGTGGGCCTGCTGGGCAATCTGTTTGCCCGCTTCGGCACGGGGGCTGCGCCGTTTCTGATCCCGCTGCTGCTGCAGGTGGGCCTGGGCATGGCACCGATGAACGCCGGCATGATGATGCTGGCCACCGTGCTGGGCAGCATGCTGGTCAAGCGCTTTGCAGTGCAGACGGTGCAGCACTTCGGCTACCGCCGCGTGCTGCAGGTCAACTCGGTGATGGTCGCGCTCATGCTGGCCAGCTTTGCCTGGGCCAGCGCCAGCCAGCCGCCGTGGTTGCTGCTGCTGCAGCTGTTTGTGTTCGGCGGCTTCAACTCCATGCAGTTCTCGGCGATGAACTCCGTCACCCTGAAGGACCTGGATGGCGAGTTTGCCAGCAGCGGCAACAGCCTCTTGTCGATGGTGCAGATGCTGGCCATGGGCATTGGCGTGGCCCTGGCCGGCGCGCTGCTGTCGGGCTACGCCGACCGCTGGGTCACCGACCCGGACAAGTCGCTGCGCGCCATCCACGCGACCTTCCTGACCGTGGCCTTGATGACCTTGGCTGCCACCTTGGTGTTCAGCCAGCTTGACAAGGATGAGCCGGTCAAGCCGGCGCCCGACGGCGGGGATGCCTGACCGCTAGCGCGGGTAGATCGCGCCCAGCACCCGGGGCCCGCGCGCCCCGGTGACCGCCGCCAGGTTGCCGGGCAGGCTCTGCCAGCACTGGCGGGCCAGCCAGGCAAAGGCGCTGGCCTCGACCTGCACCGGAGGCAGGCCATGCTCGGCCGAGCTGTCCACGGCGATGCCGGGCAGCAGATCGGCCAGGCGCTGCAACAGATGCTGGTTGAGCGCCCCGCCGCCGCAGCCGATCAAGGTCTGACCCTCGGCTGCGCCGTGGCGCTGCATGTCCTGCGCAATCGCCAGCGCGGTGAAGGCGGCCAGGCTGGCCTGCACATCGGCAGGCGCTGCGCCGGGCGCATGGCGCTCGAGCAGCGGGGCCAGCCAGGCGGGGTTGAACAGGTCGCGCCCGGTGCTCTTGGGAGGCGGCAGCTGGAAAAAGGGCTCTTCCATGAAGGCCGCCAGCAGGGCCGGAATCACCTGGCCGCTGGCCGCCCAGCGGCCGCCGTCGTCATAAGGTTCGCCAGTGTTCAGCTGGCACCAGTGGTCCATCAGCGCATTGCCGGGGCCGCAGTCCCAGCCCCGGATGTCGTCGCCTTCGAGGCGGCTGATATTGGAGATGCCCCCGATGTTGAGCACCCAGCGTGGGCTGCCCAGCGCGCCGGCACCGCCAAACACACTGTGGTGGAAGGCAGGCACCAGCGGCGCACCCTGGCCGCCTGCAGCCACATCGCGGCTGCGGAAATCGGCCACCACGGTGATGCCGCTCAGCTCCGCCAGCAGCGCGGGGCTGTTCAGCTGCAAGGTATAGCCGGTGCCATCCCACAAGCCTGGCTGGTGGCGCACGGTCTGGCCATGGGCACCGATGGCGGTGATATCACCGGGCTGCAGCTGGCTGCGCGCGAGCAGCCGATCGACCACCTGTGCATAGCTGCGTGCCAGTGCATTGCCGGCCAGCGCGGCGCGGTGCAGCTCATGCTCGCCAGCGCTGTTGAGCGCCAGCAGCTCGGCCCGCAGCTCGGGGGCAAAGCCGGTGCTGGCGTACTGCAGCACCTCCATGCGGCCGTCCTGCCATTGGGCAATCACACCATCCACACCATCCAGCGAGGTGCCGGACATCAGGCCAATAAAGCGTTCAGTCATTGTTGTTAAGCCTGCAAAAGCAAAGGCCCCAACAATACCAAGATTGTGGGGGCCTGGGGGCGGGGGCGCCTTACCGGTTTACTGGTTGGCGTTGGTCTCGAGCATCAGCATCTGGTCGTTCAGGGCCAGGCGCATGCTGTTGGCGAGGTTGTCGAACTTGGCGCGGGCCTGGCGGCTGATGGGCTTGCTGGTTTCGCTCTCGGCCACCATCGCCAGCGGGTCACGCTGCTCGCCGGCGACGCGGAACTCAAAATGCAGATGGGGCCCCGTGGCCCAGCCGGTCTGGCCGACGGCGCCGATTTCGTCACCCTTGCCCACGCGCGCGCCTTGCTTGACGGCGATGCGGCTCAGGTGGGCATAGACGGTTTCGTGCTTGTTGCCATGGTCGATGTAGATCACATTGCCGTAGCCGTTTTGCACGCCGGCAAAGGTCACCAGGCCATCGCCGACAGTGCGCACCGGCGTGCCTTGGGGGGCTGCCAGGTCGGTGCCTTTGTGGGCGGACCAGGTCTTGTGGATGGGGTGCACGCGCATCGCGAATGCGCTGGAGACGCGGGTGTACTTGACGGGCGAGCCGATGTAGCTGCGCTCGCCGCTTTCGCCGGCAAAGTTGTAGTACGCGCCCTTGTCCTTGGGGGAGTCCTGGAACCACAGCGCCTCATGGGTCTTGCCGTTGTTGCGGAACTCGGCGCTCAGCAGACGGCCGGTGCCCAGCACTTCGCCATCGGCTTCGAGCGTTTCGTAGACCAGCGAGAAACGGTCACCGGCGCGCAGCGCACGGCGGAAATCGATCTTGTCGGCAAACACTTCGACCATCTGGTTCGAGACGTTGTCGGGCAGGCTGGCGGCATCGGTGGCCGCATACAGCGAGCTGCGGATGATGCCACCCGACAGGCGCGTGCCACGGGTCAGCGGCAGGAATTCGGTCAAGGTGTCGAACTTGCCGTCGGCCTTGCGGATGCTGAAGCGCTGGAACACATCGCTGTTCTCGCCCGCCCAACGCACCGTGAGGGTCGTCAGCTCATGGCTTTGGGTGGTCTCGGCGGTGATCTGGCGGCCAGCCTTGCCAATGATGGCGCTGCGGGCCTTGGCGTTGCTGCGGATGAAGGCCGCGGCAGCCGGGTCAGCCACGCCGAGGCGGCGCAGCAGGGACTCTGGCGTGTCGTTGCTGCGCACCTCGTCGGTGCGGTACAAAGAAAAACCCGGTCCGTCGACCAGGTCTGCAATCGAAATGTCCGAAGCCAGCGACTCGACGGGGTATTCCACGGTCTGCACAGGCATGTCGGACGGATTGGGGCCCAGCTCTGCCACAGCGAAAGCGGCGCCGCCACCGGTCATCAACATGACGGCCAGTGCTGCAGCGAGACGCTTGGGGTGTGCTTGGGCGGTATTGACCAACTGGCGAATGACGAGGCTGCCAGCGGTGATGAATCCGTTGTTCAATGTTCCATCCCGGTTATGGAATGCCTCTTGCCGGCTGCGTTTACGGAGCCAAAACAAACCGCGTCTGCAGGCGCGGTGGGTGGTTTTTTAACAAGAAGGCACAAAAAAAACTTCATGTGCAGCGTTCGCGGGCCTGGATGAAGTCCCCTTGGGACATCGTCTGACAGACGCGGCTAGAATAAAACGCTGCAACGCAAGGGACGCAGTATAACGCCCTCGGCTTTGCTGGCAACCTGAGAAACCCCATATGAATCAATCGACTGTTACAACTTACCCTGTTACCGAACGTGTGCAAGAGGCTTTGCAGGTAAGTCTGCGTGGGGTGGATGAGCTGCTGCCACAGGAGGAATGGGTCAAAAAACTGGCCAAATCCGAGGCGACGGGCGTGCCGCTGCGCATCAAGCTGGGCCTGGACCCTACGGCCCCGGATATCCACATTGGCCACACCGTGGTGCTCAACAAGATGCGCCAGCTGCAGGACCTGGGCCATACCGTGATCTTCCTGATCGGCGATTTCACCACCTTGATTGGCGACCCCTCGGGCCGCAACAGCACCCGGCCGCCGCTGACCGCTGCGCAGATCCAGGTGAATGCCGAGACCTATAAGGAGCAGGCCTACAAGGTGCTCGACCCAAGCAAGACCGAACTGCGCTACAACAGCGAGTGGTGCGACAAGCTGGGCGCACGCGGCATGATCGAGCTGTCGGCCAAGTACACCGTGGCGCGCATGATGGAGCGCAACGACTTCCACACCCGTTTCCACGAAGGCAGCTCCATCAGCCTGCACGAGTTCCTGTACCCGCTGCTGCAGGGCTATGACTCGGTGGCGCTCAAGAGCGACCTGGAGCTGGGCGGTACCGACCAGAAGTTCAACCTGATGATGGGCCGCCATCTGCAGGCCGAGTACGGCCAGGAATCCCAGTGCGTGCTGACCATGCCGCTGCTGGTGGGCCTGGACGGCGTGCACAAGATGTCCAAGTCCAAGAACAACTACATCGGCATCACCGAAGACGCCAACACCATGTTTGCCAAGGTGCTGTCGATCTCGGACGATCTGATGTGGGACTGGTTCACCTTGCTGTCCTTCATGAGCCTGCCGGAGATCGCTGCGCTCAAGCTGGAGATCGAAGGCGGCCGCAACCCCAAGGACGCCAAGGTGCTGCTGGCCAAGGAAATCACCGCGCGTTTCCACAGCGCAGCAGCGGCCGATGCGGCCGAGCAGGATTTCATCAACCGCAGCAAGGGCGGCATTCCGGACGACATCCCCGACGTCGCGCTGAGCGGTGCGCCGCTGGGCATTGGCGCGCTGCTCAAGCAGGCCAACCTGGCCCCTTCCACCAGTGAAGCCAACCGCCTGATCGATGGCGGCGGTGTGCGGGTGGATGGTGTGGTCATCGAGGACAAGGGCCTGAAGCTGCCCGCCGGCACCTTTGTCGTGCAAGTGGGCAAGCGCAAGTTTGCCCGGGTCACCTTGGCGTAAAGCGGGGTTGCCCAGCCGGGCTTGCCGGGCTGGCTGTTCGATCAAAGAGCCGCTTCCCTTTGTGGGGGAACGGCTCTTTTTTCTGAATGGCTCTTTTTGGCAGCGGCTGGCATGCGCCAGCCCGCAAGGATGGCCTCAGCCCTGTGAGCCTGACTTCCAGCCCCAGCCGCTGAGCAGTCAGGTTCCCGGGGCCGCGCCCCTAGGCCAGGCGGCCTGCAGATTTACTGCAGCTCGATCTTGGCCTGGGTCGCAATGCGCTTCCACAGCGCAATCTCATCGGCCTGGAACTGGCGCATCTGCGCCGGGCCGCCGCTCATCGCGGTGGCGCCGAGGTTGGCATAGAACTGCTGGGTTTCGGGCTCGGCTGCAATCTGCATGAACCAACCCGCCAGCCTGGCGCTGATGTCCTCGGGCGTCTTGCTGCTGACCATCGCCCCCACCCAGGTGTAGGCCTCGATGCCAGGCAGCCCCGCTTCGCGGGCGGTGGGCACGTTGGGCAGCGCGGCCACGCGGCTGTCGGAAGCGACGGCCAGGCCCGTCAGGCGCCCGGCCTTGATCAGCTCCTGCACCGAGGTGGCCTCGGCAAAGGCGTAATCCACCGTATGGCCGGCCACGGCGGTGGCGACCTCGCCCGCGCCCTTGAAAGGCACGTGCACGGTCTGCACCTTGGCCACATCGTTGAACAGCTCACCCATCAGCTGGTAGCCGGCCGAGCCCGCGCCAAAGTTGATCTTGCCGGGGCTGGCCTGGGCTTTGGCCACCAGATCCTTGAGCTGCTTGGTATCGGCATCGCCCGGCGCCACGACGATGGCCGGCGCGCGCATCATCATCGTCAGCGGCGCAAAGTCCTTTTGCGGGTCATAGGGCAGCGCTTTGAACAGCGCCGTGTTCACCGCCAGGGTGGAGTTGCTGCCGATAAAGACCGTGTAGCCATCCGCCGGGGCCGACAAGGCCTGCTTGACCGCTATGAAGCCATTGCCACCCGGCCTGTTCTCCACCACCACCGGCTGGCCGCTGAGCTGCTGCAGCTTTTTGGCGTAATAGCGCGCTGACGTATCGGTGCCGCTGCCCGGCCCGAAGGGCACGATGAATTTGATGGGCTTGCTGGGAAAGTCCTGGGCCTGCAGCGCCGGGCTGGCCGCGCCAGCGAGCAGCGCCGCACACAGCGCCAGCGCCCGCCGGCGGCCAAAGCGAGGGTGGAACATGGCAGTCTCCTTGTGTCGTTATAGGTGGCTGCCTGCGGGTATGGAACGCGCAGGCAGCCGCTTTGACTGTAGGGAGGGTGCTCTGCCTTGTCTAATAGTGAATTGGCCGGGGCTGAGAGGGTGGGCGTATCAGCGTTGGCTTTCCCCAGCCCCCATCAGTTGCCGGAGGTATCGCCAATGGCCGTGCGCGTGGCGGCGGCCTGCAACTGCAGCCAGGCGCAAAAGGCAGTGACTTCGGGGCGCTGCTGGCTGCGCGGGCCAATGATCAGCCAGTAGGCGAGGGGGGAATCCATGCGGAACTCGGGCAGCACCTCGACCAGGTCGCCATTGGCCAGCGCATCGGCGACCAGCGGCATGCGCGCCAGCGCCAGGCCCTGGCCGGTCAGGGCGGCCTGCGCAATCTGGTGGGCATAGTTGAGGAACAGCCAGCGCTTGGGCTGCAGATTGCCGCAGCCATGCAGCTCCAGCCAGCGCTCCCAGGTCAGCCAGTCCAGGTGCTGCAGGCGGTGGGCGTCGCCCGCTTCAATGAGGGTATGGCGGGCCACATCGGCGGGCTGGCTGATGCGCGGGTGGCTTTGCAGCAGCCAGGGGCTGGCGACGACGGCCAACTGCTCGCCAAACAGGCGCTGCGCGTTGGCAGTGGCGTGCTGGGGCAGGCTGTAGCGCAGCGCCAGGTCCACATCGGAGGTTTCCAGGTCGAGCACGTTGTCGGTGGCATCGATGCGGATGTCGATTTCGGGGTTGTCGCGCTGGAAGGCCTCCATGCGCGGAATCAGCCACATCGACGCAAAGCTGGCCCAGGTGGTGATGGCCACACTCTTGCGGCCGCTGGTCTGGCGGATCAGGCGCACGGCCGAGTCGATGCGCTCGATGGCGGGGGATACCGCGCGTTGGAGCTGGGCGCCGGCGCTGGTCAGCTCCACCGCGCGGGTATGGCGCAGAAACAGCGCAATACCGACCTCATCCTCCAGCGCCTGGATCTGGCGGCTGACGGCAGACTGGGTCAGCGCCAGCTCCTCGGCGGCGGCGCGAAAGTTCAAGTAGCGGGCCACCGCCAGAAAGGCGCGCAGATGGCCCACGGCGATGGGCCGGGTGCGGAGCAGGGAAGGCGGCAGAGGCAGGTCTGGCATGGTGGAGGCACTGTAGCAAGAAGTACACACTGCGCCAGGGTGTATCCCCGGGGCAGGCGTCCATCATGCTCCTGCTTCGATAGCTGCCGCTGGCTTGGCGCGGCCCGGGGGCCGCGGAAACTTCAAAACCTAGGGTAAACCATTAATGCTGTGGCTGCATTGATCGGCCCTCTTTTATTCATTGGACGCCGGCGTGGCCAAGGCGCAAGATACGCATATCGGGTAAACCCTAGGATCGCTTCGACACCAGGGCCCTGCAAAGG
This sequence comes from Comamonas sp. SY3, assembly GCF_041730275.1. Taxonomy (NCBI): domain Bacteria; kingdom Pseudomonadati; phylum Pseudomonadota; class Betaproteobacteria; order Burkholderiales; family Comamonadaceae; genus Comamonas; species Comamonas sp. SY3. The sequence goes on from NZ_JBGTYN010000007.1 coordinate 171,824, forward strand.
AAACCACCATGGCTATGTCTGCATCTCATGTTCTGTCCGCTGGCACCATCGCTACGCGCCCCGCGCGTGCCAGCCGCGCTGCGTCGGCTGCCGCCGAGATGCGCATTCTGCCCACTGGCAAGGCCATCAGCTTTGTGCCCCAGCGTGACGTTGTGCTGCGCATCTCCGAAGGCACCGCCTGGATTACGCTGGGCCTGGGTCTGAGCAACGAAGCCAGCCTGCAGGCCGGTGATCTGGTACTGCACGCCGGTCACACCGTGGTTCTCAAAGCGGGCCAATCGGTCGTCATCGAGAGCAAGCGCCAGGATCCGCTGGTCTACCACTTCCCCAAGAACCAGGGCGGCCAGCCCAACCTGGATGAGCAGCCAGCCCGCTGGTTCACCCGCTTCCAATGGGGTAAGACCGACGGCAGCATGCTCTACAACCTCTAAGCTCTGCGTCATTCCGATCAACAGCCTGCCCCGTGCAGGCTGTTTTTTTGCCTGACAGCGCTTGCGCCGGTGCAGGCCCGCAGCCGTTGGAGCGCGCGATAATCGCAGGGTTTTGTCTTTTAAGAGGTGGCGCCCGGCGCCGCCTCGCTGATTCACCATGAACGCTCCACTCGACATCATCATCATGGCCGCTGGCAAGGGTACGCGCATGAAAAGCCGCCACCCCAAGGTTTTGCAGAAGCTGGCCGGGCGTGCGTTGCTGCAGCATGTGCTCGATACCGCTGCACAGCTGCAGGCCCGCTCAGCGGTGGTGATCACCGGCCACGGCGCCGAGCAGGTGGAGGCGGCGATCGGCCAGAGCAGCGCGGGCGGCACGCAGTTGGCCTTTGCGCGCCAGGAGCCGCAACTGGGCACGGGCCACGCCGTGCAGCAGGCGGTGCCGCTGCTGGCCGACGATGGCATGGCGATTGTGCTGTCCGGCGATGTGCCGCTGACGCAGGCAGACACCTTGCAGGGCCTGCTTGATGCGGCGGGCAGCGACCGCATGGCCTTGCTCACCGTCAACATGCCCGATCCCACCGGTTACGGCCGCATCGTGCGCAATGCCGAAGGCACGGTGCAGCGCATCGTCGAGCAAAAGGATGCGAATGCGCAGGAGCGCGCGATCACCGAGATCTACAGCGGCATCATGGCCGTGCCGGCACGCTGGCTCAAGCCCTGGCTGGCCCGGCTGAACAACCACAATGCCCAGGGTGAGTACTATCTGACCGACATCGTGGCGATGGCCGTTGCCGATGGCGTGGCCGTCGAAGGCCATTGCATCGCCGATGTACTGCAGGTGGCCGGCATCAACAGCCCCCAGCAACTGGCTGAGCTGGAGCGTGCCCACCAGATGCGCCAGGCCCAGGCGCTGATGGCCCAGGGTGTGCGCATGGCCGACCCGGCCCGTTTTGACCTGCGCGACGATGCGCGCGGCGGCAAGGCACAACTGCTCTGCGGCCAGGATGTGGAGATCGATGTGGGCTGCATCTTTGGTGGCCAGGTGCGCATTGGCGATGGCGCGCGCATTGGCGCCTACTGCCACATCAGCAATGCCGAGATCGCGGCCGATGCGGTGATCCATCCGTTTACCCATATCGATGGCGAGGCCGCAGGCGCCCAGGTGGGTGAGGGCGCTCTGGTGGGGCCGTTTGCCCGCCTGCGCCCTGGTGCCCAACTGGGCAGGCAGGTGCACATCGGCAATTTTGTCGAGGTCAAGAACTCGCGGCTGGCCGATGGCGCCAAGGCCAACCACCTGGCCTACCTGGGCGATGCGGAGGTCGGCGAGCGGGTCAACTACGGCGCGGGCAGCATCACCGCCAACTACGACGGCGCGAACAAGCACCGCACCATCATCGAAGCCGATGTGCATGTGGGCAGCAACTGCGTGCTGGTGGCCCCGGTGACCATTGGTGCCGGCGGTACCGTGGGCGGCGGCTCCACCATCACCAAGAGCACGCCGCCGGGCGCCTTGAGCGTGGCGCGCGGCAAGCAGGTCAGCATTGCGAACTGGCAACGGCCGCAGAAGAAGTCTTGAGCGACAGAGCGCCTGGGCATATCAGCACAGGCGCCTGGCGTCGGCTGAAGAGCCACCACCCCCGGCGCCTGAGGGGATGAAGGCTGTGGTCAGGCGCCTGCGGGGGCTCCGGGGCCTGGCATGCTGGCCAGCTCCGCCAGGTGGGCGGCCGAGATGGGTTCCAGCGTGGCATGGCTGCCGTAGCTGCGGGGCGCGCCCCGGGCCTGCTCCAGCGCGGCTTCCGCCTGGTGGATCCAGTCGTCCACCGACTGGTGGTATTTGGCCAGGCTGGCGATGCCGATGCTGACGCTGATCTGCACATCGGGCCAATCGCGCAGGCGGCGGTTGAGCGCCTGGCTGTGGATGCGGTCGGCGATCTGGTTGGCGATGTCCAGGTTCACCCCGGACAGCAGCACCGCAAAGGAGTCGCCGCCAAAGCGGCAGGTGGCATCACCCGGCCGCACGCAGGTGCGCAAGGTGTTGGCCACCGCAATGATGACCTCGTCGCCGGCGGTATCACCATGGCGGCTGTTGAGCTCGCGGAAGTTATCCACATCTACAACGATGAGGAAGGCAGGGATGTCCTTTTGCTTGGCATAGGCGAACAGGCGGGTCGCAAGGTCCTGCCAGTACATGCGGCCAAAGAAGCCGGTCATCGCATCGACCCGGCGCATCACCATCAGCATCTGCTCCTTGTGGGCCAGGCTGCGCAGCAGGTGGCCAGTGGCAATGCCTTGCATCGCCAGGTAGAGGGCGACTGCCAGCAGGCTTCCGGCGATGGTGAAGCTGCTCGTGCTGTGCTGGACGTCAAACGAGGTGAGCAGCCCGGCAACGGCGACGCCTGCGATGGCCCCCGCAATGGCCAGCACGGCATGGCGCACGCTTTGCATCGCGTAGGCGCAGTGGACCAGCACCATCAGCATGATCGCGCTGGTCAGCAGGTGGAAATGCACCAGCGCGACCCAGACGCCGATCACCAGACCGTCGACAAAGGACAGGATCACGTCGTTGATGTCGGAGCCGCCTGTGCGGTGCGTACGCCAGCGGGCCAGCAATGGCCAGGCCACCAGTGGCAGCACGATCGCCAGCCACACCGGCCAGGAGGCATTGCGCTGCCACAGGGCCCCCGCAGCGGCCAGCGCACAGGACGCCAGAAAAACAATGCGGCCCCAGTCGCTGCGTTGCTGGGTGCTGTCCATTTCGATATGCACCATGGTTAGCCTCTCTTGCCCGATGAGTCATTTCGCCCATGCATCGAAGGACCCGCCTCATGATGTTACTGTTTGATACTCATAGCGCCAGTATGAGGCCGGACTATCGCCGCGACAAGCTTGTAGGCTCCGCTGACATTTGTTGAAGATTTATGTCATTCACGCCCGCTGCAGAGTGGTCACGCACATCGCTGTGGCCTTTGTCGGGGCCGGTCTTCCCGGTGAAACCGCTGCAGCCAATGCCCGTTGTCTCAATCGGGTAATACCCTTCCGAGACGGGAGTCCTGCCCTCAGCTGTGCAGCGACAGGTGCGGCCCTTTGGGCAGCGGAATGCGGGTGACGAATTTGCTGCGCTTGGTGGCAAAGTAGGTTTTCACATTGCGCACATTGCTCTGCGAAGTGAACAGCTTTTGCGTCAAGGCCAGATAACCGGGCATGTCATGGGCGTAGACCACCAGTACAAAGTCCGGCCCCGGGCTGACCCGCCAGCACTGCTGCACCTGGTCGTTCTGCACGACGAAGGCCTCAAAGGCATCCAGCCCTTCAGCGCCCTGCCGGTCCAGGCTGACCTCCACCAGCGCAAACAGGCCAAAGCCCTGCACCTGGGCCAGCACATCGTGCGAGAGCAGGGCCACCTCGGCGGCGATCAGCCCCATCTCGCGCAGCCGCTTGGTGCGGCGCAGGCAGGTGGGGGGCGAGACATGCACCTTGTCGGCCAGCGCCTGGTTGCTGACGGAGGCATCCTTCTGCAACGCGTCCAGCAGCTGCAAATCTATGATGTCCAAGGTGAAATCATTCATTTCATTGTCCATTTTGAAATTTTATTTCAATGAATATATTTGTTGAAATTTTATTTCATCTACCATGAAAAATGGAAAGAAAATAATACAACCACCTGTCTACACTGCTGCCATTGTTGATCAAGGAGTGAAAGCTATGTGCGGCATTGTTGGTGCAGTTTCTATGCGCAATATCGTCCCGGTGCTGGTGCAAGGCCTGCAGCGGCTGGAGTACCGTGGCTATGACTCCTGCGGCGTAGCCGTGCATGAGGCCAGCCTCGACGGCCGGCAGCCCGGCGGCCTGCGCCGCGCCCGCAGTACGGCCCGTGTGGCCGAGCTGATGGAGCAGGTGGCCAGCGAACAGGTGCAGGGCGCCACCGGCATCGCCCATACGCGCTGGGCCACGCATGGCGCACCCGCCGTGCACAATGCCCACCCGCATTTCAGCGCCGGCCCGGGCGTGGCCGATGTGCAGGCAGTGGGCCGTGTGGCCCTGGTGCACAACGGGATCATCGAGAACCATGAGGCGCTGCGCGCCGAGCTGCAGGCCAAGGGTTACCAGTTTTTGAGCCAGACCGATACCGAGGTAATTGCCCACCTGGTGGATAGCCATTACGACGGCGACCTGTTCAGCGCGTTGCAGCAGGCCATCAAGGCGCTGCGCGGCGCCTATGCCATTGCCGTCATGCACAAGGACGAACCCCACCGCGTGGTTGGCGCGCGCGCAGGCTCGCCGCTGATCCTGGGCGTGGGCAACAACGAGAACTTCCTGGCCAGCGACGCGATGGCACTGGCCGGCGTGACCGACCAGATCGTCTACCTGGCAGAAGGCGATATGGTCGATTTGCAGATTGGCCGCTATTGGGTGGTGGACCACCACGGCAAAACGCTGGACCTTGCCGAGCGCCCGGTCAAGACCGTGCATGCCCACAGCGGTGCTGTGGAGCTGGGCCCCTACCGCCACTACATGCAAAAGGAGATCTTCGAGCAGCCACGCGCGATTGCGGAAACCCTGGAGGGCGTGCAAAGCGTTGTGCCCGAACTGTTCGATGGCCCGGATGGCACCGCCGCCTGGCGTATCTTCAAAGAGATTGACGAGGTGTTGATCCTCGCCTGTGGCACCAGCTACTACAGCGGCTGTGCCGCCAAATACTGGATGGAGGGCCTCGCGGGCATCCGCTGCAATGTCGAAGTGGCCAGCGAGTACCGCTACCGCAAGAGCGTGCCCAACCCCCGGGCGCTGGTGGTCACGATCAGCCAATCGGGCGAGACGGCCGACACGCTGGCGGCGCTGCGCCATGCGCAGAGCCTGGGCATGACCAACACCCTGACCATCTGCAACGTGGCCACCAGCGCGATGGTGCGCGAGTGCAAGCTGAGCTACATCACCCGCGCCGGCATGGAAATCGGTGTGGCCTCCACCAAGGCCTTCACCACGCAGCTGGCAGGCCTGTTCCTGCTGACCCTGGCGCTAGGCCAGAGCAAGGGCCAGATCACCGAGGCGCAGTCCGATACCTACCTGGAAAAAATGCGCCACCTGCCCGTCGCCTTGCAGGCCGTGCTGGCGCTGGAGCCCCAGGTGGTCAGCTGGGCCGAGGATTTTGCGCGCAAGCCAAACGCGCTCTTCCTGGGCCGGGGTATCCACTACCCGATTGCACTGGAAGGCGCGCTCAAGCTCAAGGAGATCAGCTACATCCACGCCGAAGCCTACCCGGCCGGTGAGCTGAAACACGGCCCGCTGGCGCTGGTGGACAGCGAGATGCCGGTCGTCACCGTGGCCCCCAATGACGAGCTGCTGGAAAAGCTCAAGAGCAATATGCAGGAAGTGCGGGCGCGTGGCGGTGTGCTCTATGTGCTGGCCGATGCCAACACCAACATCGAGAACGCCGAAGGCATGCATGTGATCCGCATGCCCGAGCACTATGGCGTGCTCAGCCCCATCCTGCATGTGGTGCCGCTGCAGCTGTTGTCGTACCACACGGCCGTGGCGCGCGGCACCGATGTGGACAAGCCGCGCAACCTGGCCAAGTCGGTCACGGTGGAGTAAGCGCTGCCTGCCTCGTTGCCCCATGGTTCTGGGTCACTCAGGCCGCGAAGCCGCATGACGCGCGCATGCGGCTTCTCGTCACAGCCGTAGCGTGGCAAAGGCGAGGGGCGCGATGGGCGCTTGGGCTTCCTGAAGAAGCACGGGCGGACCTGGCGGGTTGGCGTCAGGGGCCCGTCCTCCAGTGCGTTGCGCTCGATGCCGGTCCTCTACCGCAGAGGCGGGTTAGGCCTTGTTCTGCAGTCCTGCTCGCGCATTCCGCAAGCGAAGAAAGCGCCTTTCGGTGGTCTCCACTCCCCACCGCGTCACGGGCCGCGCGGACACCAGCGCAAACCCCTGAGAACCGTAGAGGGCGGCCGTGGCGCTGGACTCGCCCAGGTCCGCCAGATGGATTTCGTCGAAATGCAGGTCCGCCTGGGCCAGTGCTTTTACCAGAAGGCGCTTGCCAATGCCCAGGCCACGCAGACTGCTGTCCACAATGAACCACCGCAGCCGCCCCACGCGCGTGAGCGGATTGCCCTCGAGCACGATGCAGCCCAGCACACGCGTGTCTTCCCGGTAAAGCCACATGCCGTTCCCCTCGTCCAGCGGCGACTGCAGAAAGGCCGAAAGCTCCATCGCGGTGTGGCATTCGCAGGCCTTCGCATCCATGCCTTGCACAGCAAAATGCCGCGCCAGCATGGCAGACACATCGCCCAGCATGCCGGGCGTATATCCGGACGACAGCTGGCGCTCGATCTGGGCCGGCCGGTCCACATGGGCGTTGTCGCGTGACAGCGCAGACGCGTACAGGGACAGCAGCCGGTTCAGCGCATCGTGTTCATGAGGCTCCAGTTGTTGCAGCACGCGCGTGACCTGTGCGGTGCCAAAGTGGTCGATCCGAACCTGCAAGTCCCGTCCCTCGTCCGTGAGAAACAAGCGGGAAGAACGGGCGTCGTCGGCGGCCGATTCTCTGCGGACCAAACCCATGGCCTCCAGCTTGGCCAGCTGCCGGCTGGTGTTGGATTTGTCCAGCCGCAGCAGTGCAGCCAGATCGCGGGCCTGGAGACCAGGCTGCGCGCCTATCTCGATGATGGCGTGGACAGCAGAAGGAGCCAGCTCACTGCCGCCGAACGGTGACCGCAGATAGCCCAGCTCACGCACCAGCTGGCGAGAAAACCCCCGCAACTGATGGACGACGTCAAGGGGGATGGAAGGGGCAGGGCGGGGGCTTGTCATTGTTTTAGTTGCGTTTCGCAATTTGCTTATGGCCAATATGGAGATGGTCTCACTCAAATACAGACATTAAATTACAATAAAAGTTGCGCATCGCAACCAATGACGGAGCGGTACACCATGAACGCCTGCTGCGGTGCGCCATCCAGACCGGAGCATGGGGCTCGGGTCTGGTGCATATATCTTCGGAGATCTTCTGTATGTCAGCCAGTCAGCCCGCACGGGCTCCGCGCGCCGCCCGGGTGTTCGCGGCCATCCTGGGCGTCATCGCTATCGCGTTGGGCGCCTATCTTGCCTATGGTGGCCTTCAACTCTTGCAGCTTGGGGGCTCTTTTTATTATCTGCCGGTGGGACTGCTGGTTCTGGTGGCCGGTGTCTTTCTGGTCCGAGCGGATGTACGTGGCGCCTGGCTCTATGCCGCCTGCTTGGCCATTACCGTCGTCTGGGCATTGTGGGAGGCGGGATGGCATTTCTGGCCGCTTGCAGCACGCATCGGCCTGCCCGCCGTTCTCGGTATGTTGATTGCGCTGGTGGTGCCCTACCTGCGCGGTAGCGAGCGTTGTGCCCATATCAAAGGCGCGTCTCGCGGCACGGCTGCGTTGCTTGCGCTGGGGATCGTTGGGGCCTTCATCGCCGCATTCCAGCCCATCTGGACGGTAAAGCCCGGGGCCGAGCCCGAGATCGCACAGGGCTACCAGCCCGGCGATGACCATGCCAACTGGACCAACTACGGCCGCACGCCGGATGGCACGCAGTTTGCCACCGCGGACCAAATCACGCCCGGCAACGTCAAGGGCTTGCAAGTGGCCTGGACCTTCCGCACCGGGGACTTCGCCTTCGGCGGCAAAGAAAACCAGAATACCCCGCTGCAGATCGGCAATGTGCTGTATGCCTGCACGCCCTCCAACCAGGTCTTCGCGATCGAGGCGGACACGGGCAAGCAGCTGTGGACGTTCGACCCCAAGGTGAATTCGGGCTTCAGCCCCACCTGGCAGCGCTGCCGCTCACTGGCGTATTACGAATTGCCCCAGGCTGCTGAATCGGCCCCAGTCCAAAAGACGCCGGCTGCGTCGGCCCCCGTTACCCCGCCCGGCGGCGCATGCGCGCGTCGCATCTACCTGACCACGGCTGACATGCGCCTGATCGCGCTGGATGCTGCCAGCGGCCAGTTCTGCGGCGACTTCGGCAAGAACGGCCAGGTGTCGTTGGCCACCGGCATGGGCGACATCGTGCCCGGCTTCTACAACCCCACGGCTGGCCCTGTGCTGGCCGGCGACCGCCTGCTGGTGGGCGGCTGGGTGATGGACAACCAATCGGTCGATGAACCTTCTGGCGCGGTGCGCGCATTCGACGCCGTGACCGGTGAGCTGGCATGGGCATGGGATGTGGGCCGTCCCGGCGTGACCACGGCGCCGGGCCCCGGCGAGCACTACACCCGCGGCACACCCAATACCTGGGCCGCCCCTACGTACGACGCCGAGCTGGGCCTGGTCTACCTGCCCACGGGCAACGGCACGCCCGACATGTATGGCGGCCACCGCACCCCGGAAACCGACCGTGTCAGCTCCTCGGTCGTGGCATTGGATGCGCGGACTGGCGCCGAACGCTGGGTGTTCCAGACCACGCACCATGACGTGTGGGATTACGACCTGCCTTCCAAGCCCGTCCTCTACGACGTGCCTGGCGACAACGGCGAGCGGATTCCCGCGCTGATTCAGACCACCAAGCGTGGCGAGATCTTCGTGATCGACCGCCGCTCTGGCAAGCCGATCGCAGAAGTGCAGGAAAAGCCGGTGTCCACCGAGGGCTTGCCAGGCGAGAAGCTCGCTGCCACGCAACCCTACTCGGTAGGCATGCCGCAGATTCGCCAAGGGGTGCTGACCGAAGCGCAGATGTGGGGCATTACCCCCATCGACCAGTTGGCTTGCCGCATAGCGTTCAAGCAGTTGGAATACAAGGGCGACTTCACACCGCCAAGCACCAACTGGTACATCCCCCACCCATCGCCGTTCGGCACGATGAACTGGGGCGGTATCTCCATCGACAAGGTCCACGACTACCTCATCGTGAACGATATGCGGATCATGATGAAGGCCCGGCTTCTGCCACGCGCGGAAGCCGACAAGGCCATCATCGCCTCCGGCAAGACCACGCCGAGCGTCGCTGGTGTGGTGCCGATGGAAGGTACCCCTTACGGTGTAAACCGTGTGATGGTCACCTCGCAGATTGGCGTGCCCTGTACCGATCCGCCTTTCGGCATGATGACCGCCATCGACCTGAAGACGCGCAAGATCGCCTGGCAGCGCTCCTTGGGCACCGTAGAGCAGATGGGCCCCATGGGCATCAAGACCGGTTTGCCCATCCCCATCGGAATGCCCTCGCTGGGCGGCCCGGTGGCGACCGCATCCGGTCTGATCTTCTACACGGGCACGGCTGATTACTATCTGCGTGCCATGGATGTGAAGACCGGCGAAGAGATCTGGAAGTCGCCCCTGCCCGTGGGTGCGCAGTCCACACCGCTGGTGTTCAAGTCCCCCAGCTCCGGAAAGCAGTATGTGGTGGTGACGGCAGGCGGTGGCCGCACAGCCCCCGATCGCGGTGACTACATCATTGCCTACGCCTTGCCGGACGCGAAGTGACCGGCCTGCGTACAGGCTGCAACTGAGAATGGCCCGCCGCGATGGAAGTTGCTAGTTGGGACGGATAAAAAATGCCGGAGCCATCCGGCCCATGACGCCCGGTGCACTGCATCGGGCGTTTGCATTTTTAGCCGCTACACGGTTGCGGTCGATCGGCGTTGACTGCCCTCGCTGCGCCTGTATGCGCATCAATGCTAGGCTTGTATTGACGACTCTGTTGATCCACAACGCCATCTCACCCAAGGAGCCAGAATTGACTGCACCGCTGAACCTGATCGTCACCTTGCAACCCCTGCCCGGCCATTTGCCGGACGTCGTCTCAACGCTTACCACCTTGGCGCGGGACAGCCGGCAGGAGGCTGGCTGCCTGCGCTACGACCTTGCGGTGGGCCAAGAGCTGGTCTATCTCTTTGAGGCATGGACCGACCGCCAGGCGTTGGCGGCGCATGAGAAGGAGCCGCACTTTGTGCAGGGCGTGGCGGCGCTGAACCGCCTGTGCGCATCCCAAAGGATGGAATTTGTCGAATGGCAGGCGCAGGGCTAACTGGCCCTGATGCGCATCGCGCTCGCCACTTAGCCGGCTGCGTTGGACTGGGGTTGTGCAAGGCGAGGGTAGAGCGCAGTGGCAGCAGCAAGCGGTTGCCTGCATTGCCGGTATTGTCCGGCCAGGCAGTTCGCAGTTACCGACCCATCAGCCCTGGTTGTTTGTACGGCCCGGCCGCTCATACAGCGTATGGCTGCGGTACGACTTGTGCGGTCCGCGCACCTGGTGCTCAATGACAAAACTGCCGTTGCTTAAAAACGCGTAGTGGCTGTCATAGCGGTCCGCGATGCACAGGTGCGAGCTGCTGGCGCTCAGCTGCCCCTGCGGGTCCAGTGCAGGGCGCAGTTGGTGAAAAAGGCGCTGCTGCTGCGCATCAAAGTAGATGCACAGGTCAGCCCCTTGCTGGCTGAAAAAATAGCTGCTGCTGGCGCGAAAGGATTGGCCGTTGTGCAGCACCATCTGGCCGTTCTCTGCATAGTGGGCCGTGCTGGCGCTCTCGGGTGTGAAGTGTGCCTGGCCTTGCACGGTGCCAATGGGGTGGTGGCTGACGAGGTCCTGCAGGCTGCGGGTAAAGCGCCATTCGCCTTGCAGCGCAGCCAGCAGTTGTTCAGCCACCCAGGGTGGCTGGCGCTCGTGGGTCATGGCGGCGTGTTCCATAGGCGGTAGTTGTCTGGCGCGGGCCGCTCTGCGCTTGGCGCAAGGGCTGCAACATGCAGTCGGCGGCCCTGAATTTTGCCAGCGTTTGAGACACTGCCGAAGGGCCCTTTCCCGAGTCGTAACGGTGCGTTGCACCGGTAGGTGAAATCTGACCATGGGTCCGTCCTGCCACCCACAGCATGCCTGCCAGTGGCTGCTGATAATTCATTCACGCCATTGAGGCCAGCAACGCAGCCATTGTGGCGGTATTGCATGAATGACATGCCAGGAGATTATTTTTTGCGCTTCATTGATGGGTGCAAAAAATAGTCAGATCTTTCACCATAACGATCCAAGGAAAAAAACCATGAAGCTCCAACCCACTATCGCCGCTCTGTGTGCCGCCGCTTTCTTCTCCGGTGGTGTCTTTGCCATGACCTCGCCCGAGCAAAAAACGGAAAAGGATCGCATCGAGGCCAAGTACAAGGCTGCCAACGACCAGTGCAAGCCCATGAAGGGCAATGCCAAGGATGTCTGCAAGAAGCAGGCTGATGGCCAGAAGAAGATTGCGCTGGCCGATCTGAAGCACCGCGCCGAGCCTACCGAAGGCCACCGCCACGACCTGGCCAAGGCCAAGGCCGATGCGGAATACGATGTCGCCAAGGAAAAGTGCGATGACGCGACCGGCAACACCAAGGATGTCTGCCAGAAGGAAGCCAAGGCTGCCCACGTGAAGGCTCTGGAAGCGGCCAAGGTTGCCGAAGTCAGCGCCAAGCCTTCGTCCAACCCGTCTGACGTGGCTGATGCCCGCAAGGACGCTGCCGAGAAGAGCCGTGAAGCCGACTACAAGGCCGCCAAGGAGCGTTGCGATGCGATGGCCGGTGATGCCAAGGACGCCTGCGTTGCCGATGCCAAGCGCAAGTTCGGCCAGTAATTGCCGCTGATTGAGCGCCAACTGTAGCGCTTGCTGCTCGCCCCTGGTCAGCCGTGTCTGCACGGCTGCCAGGGGCAAGCCGTATCTGGGCATGGGCCCGTTCACCCACCGCCCTGGTGACCTACAAAAACGCCCCTCCTTGGGTGCTGGTTGCGAAGGGCGCAAGTACATTGAATGTTCATTGACAGCGAAAGCGCATCCATGCCTACCAGCCTCCGGTCCCTTCTCTACATCAGCAGGCTGGCGGCCGGCTACAGCTCCACCGAGGTGGGGCGCATCGTCAAACAGGCCCGTGAAATGAATGCCATCCATGGCATCACGGGCGTGCTGGTGTTTGACGGCGACTGGTTTGCGCAGTATGTGGAAGGCGCTCCGGAAGCGATGGCTTTGCTGGAGGCCCATCTGCGCGCCGATCCCCGGCATTCGGATTTCACCGTGGTCGATGCAGGCCTGTCTGGCCCTGAGCGCCGCTTCCCCGGCTGGGTGATGGGGTATGCGGACAGCGATCTCGGCAGCAGCGGTCTGGATATCCCGTCGCTGGCCCAGACCCAACCCTGCGGCGCGCTGGAGCGCTTTGCGGGCGCCATCAGGACACTCGATATTTTTTGAAGGGCTGGGTGAGGTGCGGCGCTGCCGGTCTGCAGCCCGAACGGCACAAGGTTCGTCTCCCAGCCCATTCGCCCCTTCAGTCTCGTCTTCAACGCGTTTGGGGGTCTGCGTGCGCACCCTCCGACCCTGGCGTGGGGGCCATCGGTGTCGGCAGGGGTGGCTGGTGCTGCAGATGGTCAGCAATGCGCTGGCACCATTCCTGGGCCTCTGCCTGCCACCCAAAACTGCCCAGATGCATCGCACGCTCGCCTCGAACGGCTAGACGCACAACATAGTGCGGCCCGTCCTCGAAGCTGCGCTCCAGCACGCTGGGCGGATCGATCTGCGCATAGGGCACGGGCTCGGGGTGCCGTGGCCAGGGAAAACGCCGGTGGCGAAGCATGCAGCGCTGGCGGTTGTCAAAATGCAGCCGCAGACAGCGCCCACCGGCCAGGCTCAGAAAAAACATCCCCATCAGCGCTGGCACCGCCACGCAGGCTGCCAGCAGCAGCCACTGCCACCAGCGCAGGCCCGCGTGGGCATGGTGCACAAAGGGGACCGGAATCAGGAACATCGCCAGGCCAATGGTCGCGGCAAACAGCCGCATCGGCCCACTGATGGACTCCGCGTAGCGCAGGCCGTCCGGTGCATCGCGGAAGCCATGGGTCATGTCATGCCTTTTTGCGCGGTGTGCGGTGGTCGCGCAGAGGTGGGAACGCCCTGGGCATGTGGGCCAGGGAAGGGTGCAGGGTTCGCTCTGCATTCTATGGAGCAGCGGCGCACCCTGCCCACCGTGAAAACGCCGCGCCCTGCAAAAAGTCCCGGTCCTGCATGCCATCGCAGCGCCGGGACAGGTTCGCCACCGGCGGCGCGCAGCGTGGCTCAGGTCTGCGGCAGCTGGTACGCAAAGCGGTAGGAATGCTGGCCGTTGTCGATGGTGATCTGCATCGTACCGCGCAGCCCTTGCAGTGCATCGGTGGCCGAGTCGGGCACGACGGTGATGTGTTGGCTAGCCTCGCCCTGGGCCATGCTCGCGCTGTGCTGCAGCACAAAACTGCCATGGCGGCCATGCAGATGGCCTTGCACCCGCTCCATGGCCACATAGCCGGCTGAGCCGGCGGTGCCGCTGCGGAAAGACAGCATCTCGCCCTGGCTCGTTGCCTGCAGATCGCCGCTGAACTGCTTGTTCAGCGAGAGCCGGCCCAGGCCGGTGGCCTCGGCGACGGGGCTGAGGGCTTCTGGCTGCAGCGTGATGTCAAAGGATCCGGTGGCGATGTGGTCCATGGGCATGTCCAGGCAAAAATGGCATTCTGGCACGGGGCTGTATTTATGTGCAGTATCTCACTGTTGCCTAGTTGTCGGAGGGCTCGGCAGGTGGGGTCTGCGGGGTCTGGAGATGGTCACCATGGCCCTTGAGCATGTCTTGCAGCGCCGCATCATTGCGGGTGAACGCGCGGCAGCGCCAGCAAATCATGCGATGCTGCCAGGCAGCGATCTGGGTGGCCGTGCCCGCGTCCTCCAGTTGACCGGAGGTCAGTTGAAAAATGTAGTCGCGGCACTTCATGGCGCCCTTTCTTGCTCAAACCAGTTGTGGTGCAGGCAGAGCTGCAGCTGCTTGCGCGCGCGGCTCATGCACTGCCAGTAATCGGCCTTGGTGATGCCCAAGGTGCTGCAGATCTCATCGGCTTCACAGTCGAGGAACTCCTTCATCGAAAACACCCGTGCCGGCTTGGCGGGCAGCTTGTGCACACACAGATCCACAACGAGGAAGAACTGGTCGTTCTGCAACTGCTGCTGGGGATTGACCCAGGTGGCCGGTGCCACGCCATCGACCCAGTGGCCGCGTTTGTCGAAGAGGACCTGGTCGAGGTCATCGTTGAAGGCCTCGGCGTAGTTCAGCGGTGCGCGGTATTTCTGGCGCAGCCGGTCATTGATCTTGTTGCGCAGGATGCCGAACAGGTAACTCTTGGCCTGGGTGGCGTCAAAGCTGGCGCGGTCCAGCAGCAGCAAGGCGGTCAAGGTGTCCTGAACGGCGTCCTCGGCCTCTTCACGCGAAGGCAGGTGCAGCATCGCAAAGCGCAGCATGGCTTGGCGCCATTGGACGGTGATATCTGCTGCGATAGTGTGCATTCCTGCCCTTGGTTATGGCCTGCGCCAGCTGTCGAACGACCAGCGGCCCGGTCCCTGGGTAACGATGGCCACCAGCATGAGGGCCAGCATCAGCGGCACCTTGAACCCCAGGCCATCATCGCTGTCGATCTGGTTCCACCCGGCCCAGCCGAGGTCGAAGTGAACACTGTACACAGCCACATAGGTGATGAACAACAGGCCCAGTGACGCGGTGCGCGAGGCAATACCCAGCACCAGTGCAATGCCCAGTAGCAGTTCGGCAACACCGGCTATGCCCCAGTTGACGCTCGCGGGCAGCAAGCCCACAAAAATGGGGAAGTCGAGGCCCGCAAACCAGCTGGGCGCCGTCCAGCCTGACGAGAGCTTGCGGAACCCTGCCAGCGCGAACTCCTGCCCCACCCACAGGCGCAGCAGCAGCAGGCCCAGGCCGTCAATCTTCTCGCGTGCTCTCGATGGCAATGAATTCGAGGAATGCATCTTTCATATCTCCATAGTAGGCCGAGCTCCAGCGCGAATCGCGTACAAAGGCTGCGATCAGTTCGCGCCATGCGTCCTCGCCCAGTTGCTCGCGCAGTTCGGGAAAATGGGCCTCCACCATCTGGCTGGCCCCGACATAGACCAGGTGCCGGTAGGCGCGCATGCCGTTGGGGCTGTAGCCCAGCGGAACCTGGTCCGAAATGCCTCTCACGTAGTCATAGAAGTTCGCAGACATGACAATTCCTCGTTGATCACATCGATGCCGGGAACATCGTTGTCCCACTCCAGCAGCACCGGCGTGCCGTGGCGCTCCGCCAGGCAGGTGGCCAGCTGCTGGGTGTGTGCTTCGACCGGCTGGCTGTGGGTGTCCATGAACAGGTCAAAGCGTGGATCGAACTCATGGCCCGCCACATGCATGTAGCTCACCCGCCCCATGCCAAGGCGCTGCACGAATTCGCTGGGGCTGAGCCCGCCATGGTTCTTGTGGTTGACTGACAGGTTGTTGAGATCCAGCAGCAGTTGGCAGTCGGCACGCTCGAGCACCATGCCCAGGAAATCCGCCTCCGGCATCGTGCCGATATTGGTGTACCAGGTGGTGTTCTCGATCGCGATGCGCATGCCCAGGGCATCCTGCACCGCGCAGATGCGATCGGCAACGCGGCGTGCCTGTGGCGCGGTAAAGGGCACTGCGAACAGGTCGTACAGCTGGTGGCTGTCCCCGCTGGCGGCCAGATGGTCGGAGTACAGCGGGCGGCCCAGTGCATTGATCAGCTTGCGCAGATCGCGCAGGAACGACTGGTCCAGTGCGGCAGTGCCGCCCAGATTCAGTGCCACGCCATGCAGATGCACCGGGCGGCCTGACTCGATCAGCGCGTGCAGCGGCGCCAGATCCCGGTATATCCAATTCTCGGGTGCGACTTCAAAGAAGTCGGCCTGGACGGCGGACATGTCCCAGTCCAGCATCTCACGTCGAAAACCAAGGCCAATCATCATGTCTCCCTCGGGTGGGTGCAGCAGCAGCCGTTGTTACTCGCCAAAACCATCGCCGTGCGGCAAGGTGCCATCCATGCGGGCCTGGGTGGCTGCACGGATCACCTCTGCGCGGCTCAGCGGCATGCCTTGTGGCGTCATGGTGGTCTGGAACTCGTCGCCCTTGAGCAGCAGCATGCCGCTGTTGCGGGCCTCGGTGAACTCGGCCCGGACCTGGGCACGCGTCAGCTGGCTGGGCTCTTCCAGGTAGGGGGGGTAGTCCGAGCCATTGCCGACGGGGGCGGTGCTCATGGCATGGGCGCCACCGGCCAAGGCCAGGCTGGCTGCGACGATGGTGCGGGTGCTGATGAGATTGAACATGGTTGGGGTGCTTTCTTGTAGGAGAGGCGGGTGAGGGAGTGGAGCTCACCCGGTGCCTCGGTAGTGGATGTCGTGGGACGGGGTCAGTGGGCTTTTTCGCCATCCTTCTTGGAGCAGCCGCCATCCTTTTTGGAGCAACCTGCGTCCTTCTTGGAGCAGCCGCCGTCTTTCTTGGAGCAGGCGGCGTCCTTGGTGCTGCTTTCCTTCTTGCCGCAGGTGCCGGCGCCGCATTTGCTGTCCTGGCTGCCAGCAGCCCAGGCGGAGGTGGCGAGTACAGCGGCGGCCAAAGTGGTGAGGGTCTTGAGCTTCATGGGTATTTCCTATTGATGAAAGGTTGAACGTGCACAGCACAGCGCTGCCACGTGGAGGGAGTCGTTCGACCCCATCCCTTCCTGACATCTTTTTGAAAATATTTTTTGGAGCCCTGGAACAACTTGGGCGAGAGACGCGCTGTAAGCGCTGGAAGCGGTGTGCCCCTGGTGCAGGGGCAGCGTGGCGCAGAGGCTCAGCGCCGCTTCAGGAAACTTTTCCTGTCAGGGCTTCAGCGCAGGGTCCAGCTGCAGCTGGAGCAGCGCGCCGGCAATCAGCGCATGCATGCCCTGGGCCAGATCGCCTTCCATCTCGGCGGTCTCTGCCTCGTAGCTGGCCTGCACCACGGTCTCCTGGCGCGCGGCGGAGTAGACCGAATCGGCAGCGGCCAGGCCATGGAAGGCGATGGTGGCCAGCAGCTGGCGCGACTGGTCCTTGTCGATGCGGTAGGCCTGCGCGACCTCTTGCTGGTGCGCATCGATCTTCTCCAGCATGGCCGGGGTGGCGACCAGCCTGCGGATCACATAGGGCGTCACGCCCGGGTAGGTTTTGGCGAACTCGCGCACCGAGTCGCTGAAGCGGACCAGGTAGTCCTGCAGACCCTCCTGCACGCCCACCTTGGGCAGAGAAAACTCCCAGCGCCTGAAGATCTCCTCGGCCACCATGTGCTTGAGCTCGGCCAGGCTCGGCACATGCTTGTACAGCGCCATATGCGTAACGCCCAGCGCGCTGGCCACGCCCACAAAGGTGATGTGGGGCAAGCCGATCTCAATGCCTGCATCGGCAATGCGCTCTTGCGTAATCAGGCGCGGTCGCCCGCGCGGGGCTGCTTTTTTCTCGGGGTCCATGGTCTCTCCGGGTGCTGGCCAATTGTCTGTCAAACCGCATTGGCGATAGCTGTAAAAGATGTACGGTAATTTATTAGTTTAGTATGACGCAACTAATTATTATTCCTGTTGCGTTTTGCGTTGCTCTTGCCTGTCTTTTGGAGAACTGGCACATGAATCACGCAGTGCCCGCGCCTTGATGGCAGCGGCGCATGCACGGGGCGTTGCTATGTTTCTCTCCAGGTCTTGCTCCCATGCATGCTCATGACGCGGCCGCTGCCGCAGCCCCAGGGCCCGGCCCCATCCGCCGGGTGCTCCACCCGATTCGCGCGCGTTTGGCGCTGGCCGCACTGCTGTCAGGCCTGGGGGCCATGCTCAGCCTAGTGCCGCTGGCGGCGATGGTGCGTATCGCGCAGCTCGCGCTTGCTGAGCCCGCAGATACCGCTGGCATCTGGGCTTTGTTGTGGCCAGCGCTGGGCAGCTTGTTTACTGCCGCTTTGCTGATGCTGGCGGGCGAGGTGCTGGCCCATATGGCAGACAACCGGCTCACCCATGGCCTGCGCAAGGCCGCCGTGCTGCGGCTGGGCCAGGTGCCGCTGGGCTGGTTCAGCAGCCGCTCGTCGGGCGAGGTCAAGCAGGTGCTGCAAGACGACATCGCCACCTTGCACAGCCTGAGCGCGCATTTCTACACCTCGGTGGCGCGCGCAGGCGGCGCGATTGTGGTCGCAGTGGCCTATCTGCTGGCGCAGGACTGGCGCATGGCCTTGATCGCGTTGCTGCCGTTCCCCGGCTATGTCTGGTTTCTGCGCCGCGCGCTGCAGGCCAGTGGCGCGCAAATGGGCGTGTTCGCCGGTCATATGGGCCGCATCCAATCGGCGGCCGTGGCCTTTGTCGCCGGCATGCCCGTCATCAAGGCCTTTGGCAACAGCGGGCAAGGCCAGGCCAGCTACCAGGGCGCGGTCGATGCTTTCGCGCGGGCGTTCAGAGATTTTGTGCGCCCCCTCGTCGGCGCGATGGCCCATGCCCATGGCATGGCCGCCCCGGTCACCGTGCTGGGCTTTGTGCTGGCCGGTGGCTGCCTGCTGGGCAGCCTGGGTGCGCTGGCGCCGCTGGATTTGCTGCCCTTTGTGCTGGTAGCACCCGGCATCTGCGCGCCAGTACTGCTGCTGCACACCTTGCTGCATGACCTGCAGGGCGCCACCGCTGCTGCGGAACGGGTATTGACATTGCTCGACACGCCCGTGCTGCCCCAACCCGCGCCTGATGAACAACAACGGCCCCGGGGCTACCAGCTGTGCTTTGAGCAGGTGGGCTATGCCTATGCGCCGGGCCAGCAGGTGCTGGCAGGCATCAGCTTCGAGCTGGCGCCGGGCACGGTCACCGCCATCGTTGGCCCCTCGGGCGCCGGCAAAACCACGATCGCGCGTTTGCTGCTGCGCTTTTTTGATCCGACCGAAGGCCGCATCACGCTGGGCGGCGCCGATCTGCGCGCCATCGGCAGCGCCGAGCTTTACCAGCGCATCGGCTTTGTGCTGCAGGATGTGCGCCTGATCCATGCCAGCCTGCGCGACAACATCGCGCTGGGCCGGCCCGGCGCCAGCCAGGCCGAGGTGGAAGCCGCAGCACGCGCTGCCGATGTGCATGACTGCATAGCAGCGCTGCCACGCGGCTATGACGCGGTGCTGGGCGAGGACGCACAGCTCTCTGGCGGCGAGCGCCAACGCATCAGCATTGCCCGCGCCGTGCTGATGGATGCGCCCATTCTGGTGCTGGACGAGGCCACCGCCGCTGCGGATGCCGACAGCGAGGCCGCCATTCAGCACGCGCTGTCGCGCTTCGCGCAAGGCCGCACGGTGCTGGTGATTGCCCACCGGCTGGACACCGTCATGCAGGCCGACCAGATCCTCGTGATCGACGAAGGGCGCCTGGTGGAGCAGGGGCGTCACGCCGATCTACTGGCCCAAGGCGGGCGCTACGCCCGCCTGTGGCGCGAAGGTGGCTATGCCGCTGCGCCGGAGGCTACTCCATGCTGAAAACCTTGAACCTGCTGCTGGGCGAGCAAGCCCCTTTGTTGCGCCGCTACACCTGGATGGCGGCGCTGTATGGCGTTCTCTGCGGCCTTTGCACGGCCTTGCTGCTGCCGCTGATGGCGCAACTGTTGCAAGCCCAGTGGCGCGGCGCTGGCGCCTGGCTGCTGGCCTTGTTGGCCGCCGTGGTGCTGGCCTGGTGGTGGCGCGGCCGGGTAGAGCAGGCCGGGGTGGGCGTAGGCGTAGCGGTATTGCAAACCGGCCGCCACCGGCTAGGTGCCCATGTGGCGCGCTTGCCCATGGGTTGGTTCAACGCGCAGAACACCGCCAAGGTCAGCCACCTGGTCACCCAGGGGATGATGGCCGTGGCCCAGCTGCCCGCCCATGTGTTCACCCCCGTCATCAGCGGTGTGGTGGCGCCCCTGGTGGTGCTGGCGCTGCTGTTTGTGCAGGACTGGCGCCTGGGCCTGGTGGGGCTGCTGGCCTTGCCCTTGCTGCTGGGCGTGCTGCTTTTGACCGCCCGCATGGGCCGCTGGGCCGATGCCGCGTTTCAGCGCGACTTTGCCCAGGCCGGCCAGCGCATGGTGGAGTTTGCGCAGGCCCAGTCGGTCTTGCGCGCTTTCCAGGGCGGCGGCCAGAGCACCCGCTTTGTGGCGCAGGCGATCGACCAGCAGCGCCAGTCGGCCGGGCGTTTGATTGCGGTGTCGGCGCTGTCGTCGGTGCTCAATGTCTGGGCCGTGCAGGCGGTGTTTGCGGCCTTGCTGGCCGCCATCGTGATTGGCATCGATCAGCACAGCGCACAGTCGCTGGCGCCCGGCCAGGTCATCAGCACCGTGCTGTCCATGCTGCTGATCAGCCGCTTTGTCGAGCCGCTGCTGGAGCTGTTTGGCTATGCCGAGGCACTGCGCACGGCGCGCGGCCAGCTCGATGCGATGGATGCACTGTTTGCGCAGCAACCCCTGCCGCAGCCGCAGCAGCCGCAGTGGCCACGCGATGCATCGATCAGCTTGCGCGATGTGCATTTCTCCTATGGCGCAGGCCAGCCCGCCGTGCTGCGCGGCATCAACCTGCATGTGCCGCCCGGCAGCATGACGGCCTTGGTGGGGGCATCGGGCTCCGGCAAAAGCACCCTGGTGCGGCTGATGGCGCGCTTTTGGGATGTGGACCAGGGCGGCGTATTGATTGGCGGCAGCGATGTGCGGCAGATGGACGAGGCACAGCTGGCCGCGCAGATCAGCCAGATCTTTCAGGACAGCTATTTGTTTGCCGGCAGCATTGCCGACAACATCCGCATCGGCCGGCCCGGTGCCAGTGATGCGGAGCTGTGGGAGGCCGCGCGCCAGGCAGGGGTGGACAGCATCGCCCAGCGCCTGCCCGGCGGCATGGACAGCCCCGTGGGCGAGGGCGGCGCCCAGCTCTCGGGTGGCGAACGCCAGCGCATTGCGATTGCGCGCGCGCTAATCAAGGACGCACCCATCCTGCTGGTGGACGAGGCCACCGCCGCGCTCGATACCGAGAACCAGGCGCTGATTGCCCAGACCCTTGCTCGTTTGCGCGGCCAGCGCACCGTGGTGGTGATCGCGCACCAGCTGTCGACCATTGCGATGGCCGACCAGGTGCTGGTGCTGGAGGGCGGCCAGGTAGTGGAGCAGGGCACACCGGCGCAGCTGGCGGCGCATGCGGGCCGCTATGCGCAGTGGCTGGCCCAGCGCGCGCAGGCCCAAGGCTGGCGCATGGCGGCAGGCGGGGAGCGGATGTGATGCGGCTGCGCTGGTGGTTGGGGTTTGCGCTGCTGTGCCTGGCGTCCCTGTTGGTGGGAGCGCGCCAGATCGCCTGGCCGCAGCTCTGGGCCTTCTCGGGCGGTTCCGGTGATGCCTGGCTCACCTTGACAGCCAGCCGCCTGCCGCGCCTGGCCGCGCTGGTGCTGACCGGTGCAGGCCTGGCCGTCTGCGGCGTGATCCTGCAGCAGATAGTGCGCAACAAATTCGTGGAGCCTGGTACCTCGGGCGGGCTCGATGCCGCCAAGCTCGGCATCCTGATCGCGATGACCCTGGTGCCCTCTGCCGGCGCCCCGGGCCGTATGGCGCTGGCGCTGCTGTTCTGCTTTGCATCCAGCCTGCTCTATGTCGCCATCATCGCGCGCATCCGCTTCAAGAACACGGTTCTGGTGCCCGTGATCGGGCTGATGTATGGCAGCGTGCTCAGCGCCGTGGCCGAGTTCTATGCCTATCGCAACAACATCCTGCAAAGCATGCAGGGCTGGCTGCTGGGCGATTTTTCGCGCATCGTCCAAGGCCACTACGAGATGCTCTACATCATCCTGCCGGTGGTGGCGCTGGCGTATCTGTATGCGCAGCGCTTTACCGTGCTGGGCATGGGGGAGGAGATGGCGACCAGCTTGGGGCTGGGCTATGCCGCTACCGCCACCTTGGGCCTGGTGCTGGTGGCCGTCACCGTCTCGGCCACCGTCATTGCCGTGGGCGCCATTCCCTTTGTCGGCCTGGTCGTGCCGCAGCTGGTGGCCTTGTACAAGGGGGACCATCTGGCCCGCACCCTGCCCCTGCTAGCGCTGGGCGGTGCCAGCCTGCTGCTGGTCTGCGATATCGCCGGCCGCCTGCTGATCTATCCGTTTGAGGTGCCCATTGGCCTGACCGCAGGCGCGTTGGGCGGCGTCGTGTTCCTGGTGCTGATTCTGCGGGGCCGGCGATGAAGCGCGTTATCACCCTGAAGGCATGCCGCAGCAGCCATGCGCTGTGGCTGGGCATCGCCGTGCTGGCCCTGGGCTTTGTGCTGCTGGGCTCGGGCATGGATATGGGCTATGTCATCCCCCGGCGTTTGCTGCGCCTGGCCGCTATTGCGCTGGGCGGCATCTGCGTGGCGGTGTCGGCCATTGTGTTCCAAACCTTGATGGGCAACCGCATCCTGACCCCCGCCATCATGGGCTATGAGGCGGTGTTCTTGCTGTGGCAGGCGTTGCTGCTGCTGGTGCTGGGCGCGCAGGGCATGGGCATGCTGGGCGAGAGGGGCAATTTTCTGGTGTCGGTGGCGCTGATGCTGGGCTACTCCTGGGCGCTGCAGCGCTGGCTGCTGCGCCGGGGGCAGGGCGATATCTATGTGCTGCTGCTCGTTGGTCTGGTGCTGACCATGGTGATCGGCACCTTCACCCAGTTTGTGCAGCTGCGCATCAGCCCGGGCGAGTTTGCGGTCTTCCAGGGCATGAGCTATGCATCCTTCAACCGCGCCCGGCCCGATACCCTGGCCTATGCGGCGCTGGCCGTGGGGGCGGTATGCCTGGTGCTGCACAAAACCCTGGCGGTGCTCGATGTGATGGCGCTGGGCCGCGAACAGGCCATATCGCTGGGCGTGCCCCATGCCCGCTGCATGCGCCTCTACCTGGCCTTGGTGGCGGTGCTGGTGGCGGTGTCCACCAGCCTCATCGGGCCGACGGCCTTCATGGGCATCTTTGTGGCCAACATCGTTTACGCGCTGGCACCGCAATGGCGCCACCGCAGCACCTTGCCGATGGGCTGCGCAGTCGCCATCGCCATCTTCCTGGTAGCGCAGCTGCTGGTGGAGCATGTTTTCAACTACAAGACCACCGTCAGCATCCTGGTCAACCTGGTCTGTGGTTCTTACTTTCTGGCGCTGACGGTGCGCAGCCGGGCTCTCTCATGATCATTGTCAGCAACCTCCATAAATCCTATGGCAGCCGCGCGGTGCTGTCGGGCGTCAGCACTGCCTTCCCGGCCGGGCGCATCACCTCGCTCATAGGCCCCAATGGCGCCGGCAAATCCACCTTGCTGATGATGATGGCCCGCCTGCTGGCGCCCAGCAGTGGCGAGATCCAGCTGGACGGCCGCAGCATTGCCACCATCTCGGTGGCGCACTATGCGCTGCGCATTGCCACCTTGCGCCAGTCGCCCGGTTTTCAGATGCGGCTGACGGTCGAAGAGCTGGTCGGCTTTGGCCGCTTTCCGCACCACCGGGGCACGTTGACGAGCAAAGACCAGCAGGCCGTTGACGAGGCCATCGCGTTCCTGTCGTTGGAGCCACTGCGCCATGCCTATATCGACGAGATCAGTGGCGGCCAGCGGCAGATGGCCATTTTGGCGATGACCATTGCCCAGCAGACCGATGTGCTGCTGCTCGACGAGCCGCTGAACAACCTGGACATGAAGCATGCCGTGCAGATCATGCGCGCACTGCGCAGGCTCTGCGACGAGGCCGGCCGCACGGTGATTCTGGTTATCCACGACATCAACTTTGCCGCCAATTACTCGGACCACATCGTCGCGCTCAAAGGCGGAATGCTGTGCTTTAGCGGGCCCAGCGACGACGTCATCTCCGAAGCCAATCTGTCGCAGCTGTTCGAGCTGCGGTTTGACATCAGCCGCACCGCGCAGGGATGCCTGTGCAACTACTTCAAGACCTAGGAAACCTTTGCCATGCCACGCACCCGCACCTGCGCCCGCACCTTTCTGCGGCCCCTGTCCAAGGCCATCGCCGCAGCCGCCGCCGTCACCATCGTCCTGGCCCTGAGCGGCTGCGACCGCGCATCCAGCTCGGCTGCCGATGCGCCATCAGCCAGCACTGCAGCCAGCAGCGCGCCGGCCGCCGCGCCCATCACCGTGCAGCACCAGCTGGGCAGCACCGTCATCCCCCGCACCCCGCAAAGGGTGGCGGCGCTGGAGATGAACGAGGCTGATTTCCTCGACCAGCTCGGTGTGCCGATTGCCGGCATGGTCAAGGACTATGTGCCGCACTTTCTGGTCAAGTACAAAGCCGATGAGGCCGTGCAAGACCTGGGCGCCATCGTGCAGCCCAACCTGGAGCGGGTGCATGCGCTCAAGCCCGACCTGATCCTGATCACCCCCTTGCAGGCCAACCACTACCAAGCGCTGAGCGAGATCGCGCCCACCATCCACCTGGATGTGGATTTCAAGGACAGCCATGTCCGGCATATCGCGGTCGTCAAAGCGCATCTGCTGACCCTGGGCCGCATCTTTGACAAAGAGGCGCTGGCCGCAGAAAAGGTGGCCGCATTGGATGCCAAGCTGGCGCAGGCCCGCCAGCGCATCGAGGGCAGCACCGACAAGGCCTTGATCGTGCTGCACAACAACGGCGCCTTCAGCTCCTTCGGCCCGCAGTCGCGCTACGGCTTTGTGTTCAGCGATCTGGGCGTCAAGCCTGCCAGCACCGATGCCGAGGGCAGCCTGCATGGCCAGCCCATCTCCAGCGAGTTCATCCAGCAGGCCAACCCCGACATCCTCTATGTGGTGGACCGCACTGCCGTGATGGAGCGCCACGCGGTGATGACCGCCGACCAGCTGGCCAACCCCTTGTTGCGCGAGACCAAGGCCTGGAAGAGCGGCCGCGTCGTCTTTGTCGATGCCGACGCCTGGTACACCACCGGCGCCAGTCCCACGTCGCTCAGCCTGCTGATTGACGACGTGCTGCGCGGCTACCCAGGCTGATCGCTAGCCAGCCGTCAGCCAGCCACCAGACCCCGCTTCGCTTTTCCCCTCCCGTTGTAGCCAGGTTCCGACCCAGCCAAAAAACCTCCAGGCGCATTGCGCTGGGCACCGCCGTGCGCCAAGCACCGGCGCCCGCCAGCGCGCCACCCTTGCTTTTTCTGTAGTCATAACATCTAAGGAACCAGGCATGTCTCAACGCCTTCAACCCCAGCACCGTGCCGCCCGCGCTTTGCGCAGCGCAGGCCACGCAGCGCAGCTCGCAGCACCTTTCCCTCTGCGCCGCAGCGCGCTCAACCCCCTCAGCCCGCAAGTGCTGCTGGGCCTGACCATTGGCGCCATGCTGGTCGCAGCGCCGCTGGCCAACGCACAAACCAGCAGCGCGGCAGAGCCCGCAGCAGCGGCAGACAATGCCGTCACCCTGGCACCCATAACGGTGCAAGAAAAAGCCGCCCAGGTCGCAGCGCCCTACGCCGGCGGCCAGGTCACCACCGGCGGCCGCGTGGGCCTGCTGGGCGACAAGGACTTCATGGAGACGCCGTTCAGCACCATCGGCTACACCGAGAAGTACATCGAAGACCGCCAGGCGCAGAACATCACCGATGTGATTGCCGCGACCGATCCGACGGTGTTCAGCAACGGCGTATCGGGCGCCTGGGCCGAGAACTATTCGATCCGGGGCTTCTCGTCCAGCTCCACCGACATGACCTTTGGCGGTCTCTACGGCATGGCGCCGTACTACCGCACCTCGCCTGAGATGTTTGAGCGCATCGAAGTGCTCAAGGGCCCATCGGCGCTGCTCAACGGCATGCCGCCGGGCGGCTCGGTGGGCGGTGCCGTCAACCTGGTGCCCAAGCGCGCCGGCAACGATCCGCTGACCCGCTTTACCACCACCTACATGTCCGATTCGCAGTTGGGCGGCCACCTGGACATGGGCCGCCGCTTTGGCGACCGCCAGCAACTGGGTGTGCGCTTCAACGGCGTCTACCGCGATGGCGATGGCTCCATCCAGGACCAGCAAAAGAAGGTGCAGCTCGCATCCTTGGCGCTGGATTGGCGTGGCGACCGCGCCCGCCTGTCGGCCGACTTCTATGCCAGCGACGACCGGGTCAACGGCGTCAACCGGGGCATCAGCCTGTCGCCCGGCCTGCCCATCCCCA
Organism: Comamonas sp. SY3; assembly: GCF_041730275.1. Lineage (NCBI taxonomy): Bacteria > Pseudomonadati > Pseudomonadota > Betaproteobacteria > Burkholderiales > Comamonadaceae > Comamonas > Comamonas sp. SY3. The sequence goes on from NZ_JBGTYN010000007.1 coordinate 198,151, forward strand.
AGGTGCCCAAGGGCGATACCTTGCTGAACCCCGATTGGTCCACCGTGCGCACCAAGGACAAGGCCGCCATCCTGCGCGGCGAGTACGACCTGAACGACCAGGTCATGGCCTATGCCGCCTTTGGCATGAGCAAGACCGACTACGAGTACAACGGCGCCATGTCGGCCCTGGTGCTGAACACCGCAGGCGACTTCCGCACCACGATGGGCCAGCTGGCCTTTGATGTCAAAAAGCAGTCGGGCGAAGTCGGCATCAAGGGCCGTACCCAGACTGGCGCCGTGGGCCACCAGTGGGCCATCAATGCCACGCATTACGCGCACAAGCAAAACGACTACGGCCGCCGCAGCGTGCCCGGCGCCGACTGGACCACCAACCTCTACAACCCGGTATGGGGCCCGGCGGCCGACTTTGTCGCTCCCCACATCTCACACACCGAGGTGCGCCTGGCCAGCTATGGCATCGCCGATACCTTGTCGATGGCGCAAGACCGCGTGCAGCTGACCCTGGGCGTGCGCCGCCAGCAGGTGGTCAGCGACAGCTACGACATCAACACCGGCGCGCGCACCTCGCGCTATGACGAAAGCGCCACCTCGCCCGCCGCTGCGCTGCTGGTCAAGGCCAGCGACAACCTCTCGCTCTACGCCAACTACATCGAAGGCCTGAGCCAGGGCGCCACCGCTCCCATGACAGCAGCCAACGCCGGCGAAGTGTTTGCCCCCTACAAGAGCAAGCAAAAGGAAATGGGCCTCAAGCTCGACCTGGGCGACTTCGCCCACACCGTCAGCGTGTTTGAGATCACCCGGCCCAGCAGCTATACCGACCCCGTCACCAACGTCTACTCCTTCGGCGGCGAACAGCGCAACCGTGGCATTGAGTGGAGCTACTTCGGCAACGCCATACACGGCCTGCGCCTGATGGGCGGTGTGGCCTACACCGCGCCCAAGCTGACGCAAACCGCTGGCGGCGTCAACCAAGGCAAGCTCGCCACCGGCACCCCCAAGTGGCAGGGCAAGCTGGGTGCGGAGTGGGATGTCCCCGGCGTGCAAGGCCTGGCCCTCAACGCCAACGCCACCACCGTATCCCGCCAGTACATCAGCGCCGACAACAGCCTCTGGGCCGCCGGCCGCACCACCTACGACCTGGGCGCTCGTTACAGCACCAAGGTGGCGGATAAGCCTGTCACCCTGCGCGCTTCGGTCCTGAATGCCACCAATAAGTCGTACTGGGGCATGCCCCAGCTGTCCAGCCTGGCGCTGGGCGCGCCGCGTACTTTTGCGCTGTCGGCGTCGGTGGATTTTTAATTAAGTCAGAGCCGCTAACACGACCCAGCAAACCGAAGGTTTGCGGTTGAGGCTGGGCGCCCCCGACAAGGCATCAAGCCGCAGACAATACAGGCGTACGGCAAGGCTTGAGGCGGCCGGCTAGGCAACGACGTATCAAGGGTTGTGTTAGCGGCTCTTAGTAGCTAGCCTGCTGCAGCGCTTGCCGCTGCGGTGGGTGTGGTGAGTAGGCCCTGATTGCTGCTGCCGTTGGCAGGGGGGGTCTGGGCTTTTTTGTTGGACTGCGGTGGTCTGATACGTGCAGATGCCGTCCATGCGAGGCACTGTGCAGACGCAAAAAAACATGCCCTTGGCATGTGTGTAGAGAGAGAGCAGGGTAGGGTGGACAGAAGGCCTGGTGGTAGTTGCTTGCCAACCATTGGTAGGGCAGAGCAAAGGCGCTGTCAGGGACTGGATCGCTGCGCTGCAATGGCGCTATCGAAGCCGGTGTTCATCGCAAAAAAATGCGTGGCTAGTGTGAACCATTGGCTGGCAAAAACGACTTCCGGACAGTTCCGGTAAGTCGCCCCACGATGAACCTTGGAGTAGCCGCAATTGCTACGCCATGGGTGCAGTATACGCTCAATTGAGAATCATTCGCAAATAAGCTTTGGGGTTGTGGGGGAATGAGGACCGATGTGGTCAAAAATGCAACTCATCTAAGGTCATCCCAGCTTAGTTGTGTTTCCCCGTTGATACCTTGATAACAGAAAGATGGTCTTTGCCTGGCTGCTAGAAATAAAACGTGTGGCTGAGGATAACTTCTCAATACAGAACCCCTTGGTTGAAGTTTTTAATGAAAAATTTGATGAAAGGTATATCTTGAAAAGTGAATTGCTGAAGTATGAGAACTAATTTAGAAGTAATACCTCGTTCCATTAATAGAATCGATGCATTCCCAATGTCCGATGATTCCATTTTGACCATGAATATAGTCCCCGCGCTGGTCAACGCCAGCTTTGAAGGTGCATTTGACCGCCTGGCCTAGTTTATTTAGAACTAACTGCGGGGGATGCCCGGTCCATTCCAAGCATCCTAAGTCATCAATACTCCAAGCTGAATCTACCTCCTCAACTGACCAACTATCTGGATGGACATCAGTAATGCGAACATGGATGGCCTTTGTCCATTCCAATGATGAATCGACATACCAAGGTAGTAGGGCCAAGTTGTCGCCATTAGCTTTTCCTGCGATTGTGGGATACAACACGCCAGCAATTTTTTGATTGCTGTCTTTGCCACTGTCATAGTGAATCTCGGCTATCGCGACCGAAAGCTTGTACTGGTCCTGTGCCAATTCATCAATCTTTTCTGCGAAAAGCTCACTTAAATAGTCATTATGCAAGGGAATTAAATTATTCTCTAAATCACCCTGCTTAGAAGTTTCCCATATATGGGGTGCTCTTTTGCTTCCAACTGAGTCAAATACCTTTTTTTGTATATCCAATGTTGTTGACAATTGCTGGTGACCGTAACTTCCATATAGAAATTAAAAATTCCTCACCTACAGACGCACTAAGCTCATAAAGGAGAGGTGATTTCGAAGTTGAACAATAGAATACTGGGTTGCCCGGACGATTCAGGCGACCCATGGAACAAAATTCCGGAGGTGGGTAGCTGATGTTTCTCGGTTGAATAGGTTTTTCTTTAGAAAATTCCTTAGTAAATTTTCTCGCCCTGTAGACAAAATCGCCGCTTTTTAGACGGATGGAGTTCACTACCCTGCCATGCATTTTTTTAGATATGACCGACTTCAGCGAATCTATGTCTTCCCATCTTGCGCGTGCTCGAAGTTCGTCCGCGAAGGTTGGAGCGGCAATTGCATCTTTATTTTGCCAATAGTTTGAATCCATAAGGTGATTTTCTTTATTGGGTGGCAGGTTTTACTTGTATATGCTTTGCAAAAGCTGCTCTTAGGTACTCTTATTCCTCGTGCTCGCTTGCCTGACATTTGAATGTCGTCTTGAGCTTCTGATGAAAGGGGGCTGAAGATCCTATCCCTGTAGCTAGAAGATTGGGGCGAAGATCGGCAGGTAGTGTTTAATTTTCTTATGTCTTTATATTTTAATAATTTATTAATTAAAAATCGGGCTCGTCGTCCTTGTCGCTGAAATATGTTTGAGGTCGTTTTTGAGGGGTGTGCATGAATGTGTAGTCGCTTTCGTGCTTAAGAAATATGTCTAGCCCACTCTCTGTAACGCGATACGCAAAAAATTCTGCACCATCGTGATCATCTATGTCTACTGATTTTTCGATGTAACCTAGACGCAGCAGTTTGACCGCGCTAAGTGAAACTTTATGACTATGTTCGTTTTTAATTTCATTTTTAATGTGGTGGTACGAAATTCCCGAAGGATATGCTACGTGACTACTTATACACTGTGCCAAGAACTTTAAATCTACTAGTTCGATTTTATAATTTGGGGGATTTGCGGAGTGTTGGCTTGGTATATTTCCTGTGAATGACAAGCGGCGTATCGGGCCAAGTTCATGAACTCTATCTTTAATCTGTTTACATGCGGCATTTAAAGCAGAAGCCATGTCTCCATCGGTTCTATTCGGAACATAGTCAGCAGTGGTTATTCCTAATAGGTCAGACGGTAAATGCATTTCGATACCTCGGGGCTTGACCACATAGCATCTATCTCTGCCTAAAGAACCAATGAAAAGACCTAGCTCGAATACGACATTATCCCGCGCAATGTACTCTTCTTTCTTGCGTATCGTTGCCAAGTCATCCGGCGTAAAGACAAACACTGCAAAGTCGACCGCTGAGGACTTGCTTGTCAGATCATTCAATGAGTTGGATCCAAGTTTAAAAGTACCCGACCGCCACAGGGTATTCTGTGTGTCATGATCCAGGTTCAAGTTGATTGCATCGGCGACGGTCAAGCCCTCGACTGAAGACGCAATGAATAGGGATGGTTTATTCATATTGGAAAATATACTCGACTCACCACATCTTCCATTAATTTTTGATGGCTGGCGGTCACTATGTGAAAAGCTTTTTATAAAAACGCGAGGGATGTCTAACGTGGGGTGATGCCGGCCGCTAAGACTAGGTCATGCCGTTCTTAGATGCTTCGACGATCAATGAGCTTCCTCCAGTTTTCCGGACGATATGCTTAGCTTATATAGCTTTGCTCGAAGTTGACTGGGCTAAGGAATGCTAGCTTTGATGCATCATGCAGCGAGTTGCAGAAACTCTCAATGTAATTGAACACGTCGGATCGGGCTTCTTCCTTGTCCGGTAGACCGTACGGCTCAGCCGTTCGATCCTCATCAATGAGAATAAGCTCTCTATTGTGGCGTTGTTACGGCATTCGCCGCATGACAGTTGATTGAAGAGCTGTGCGACACTCTGGGAACGATTGAATGATTTGATGAGTAGGGGGTACAAATGCATGCCTTTGACGAACTAGCAGAGCACGGTATGGAGTTTAGCTTGACCGCGCTTAATGAGGCATACGATACGGTAGTTGAGGCGCTGGAGACGAGCGCTGAGACCCGACTGGTAAAGGCTTTACAGATGGTGCAACTGCAGAAGGCTGTCCTAGCGGTTGGAATGTTTTCGATCTTCGAAGCCATGCTGCAAGATTGCTTGAACTGCCAAGATGGTTTTCGTAAGGCTGTCTCTCTGCTGGATGCCAAGGGCGAGACTGCATTGAAAGAGACGTTCAGTGATATGTACCTCGCGATCAACGTGCTGAAGCATGGTCGAGGACGCAGCTACGACGAGCTGGTAAGCAAAGCTACAGCTCTGCCGTTCAGGGTGAAGCTGCCCCACGAGAACGTCTTCAACGAGGGAGACGTTTCCGAGGTATCAACGCTCATCGACGTAGATGATGCATTTGTCCGCCGTTGCGCATCAGTCATTCGTGAGGTCTCCGTAGTTTTGGCTTGAACAAGTGCGATACCGGGTCGGACTGCTCCCGGTGTCGCCAAACGCGAAGTACCCCGCAAAAAACCGCAGGAGAAACTGAACATTGCTGGAAACTGATCTTTCCTGAAGTGGAGAAAGTTGAATAGCCCCGGCGTATCTGATGTCGCTGCTTGTTCTTTCCCGTTAAGGAGCAGAGATAGAGGCTCTCCTCGATTAGAGAGTAAATTCGCCGTAGACCCTCTCCTTTGAAAGCACCTCACTTATGCCTTTGTATGTGGCTCACTTCATCATGAAGGAGGAAAATCTTTGGCTGAACAATCAACCGCCGTACCAAGTTCTTCGCAGTGAAGAGCATCACTTTCTCGCATTGCATATGTTCGCAGCCGGCGACCCAGAGGCGGCATACAGCCGTGCTTTGGACATGCTCCCTGGCTTGAGCAATGCGAACCACGAAGGGCCCGGCGATCGAACACATTTCGAAGCGGTTGGTATCTTCGATCTCGACGAAGTGTTCGTCGCTGAGGATCTTTCAACCAACCTGAACGACATCTATGGTGTTGATATTGGGGTGTTGGACATTGAGGAACTGCTGCATAAGCGATCTAGGGCCAAGCATGAGTTGCGCCTCTTCAAATATCAGACGGGCGTCGCTGCCACCGTAGCGAGTTAGCAATCTTCCCTGAATCCGCTGGACCACTTAGCACGCCGCGTGCAGTATTGGCGCATATCTCTAACGCGCCCGCAGTCCACCCCTCACCCCAACGCCGTATCCAACACCATCATCAAAACAAACCCCACCATCAACCCCGTAGTCGCAAAAAACTCATGCCCCTTGCGGTGCGATTCCGGGATGATTTCGTGGCTGATGACGAACAGCATGGCGCCGGCGGCGAAGCCCAGGCCCCAGGGGAGGAGCAGGGCGGAGCTGCCGATGATGGCGGCGCCGGCGACGGCGCCCAGGGGTTCGACCAGGCCGGAGGCGATGCCCAGCAGGACGGAGAAGCCTCGGCTGTAGCCGACGGCCAGCAGCGCGGCGGCTACGACAAAGCCTTCGGGGACATCCTGGATAGAGATGCCGATGGCCAGCGCGTTGGCGCGCATGCCTTCATTGCCGGCGTAGCCCACGCCAATGGCCAGGCCTTCGGGGAGATTGTGCAGGATGATCGCAAACACAAAGAGCCAGGTACGGCGCAGCTGCTGGGCGCTGGCGCCTTCGCGGCCTTTGATGAAATGTTCGTGGGGCAGCAGGCGGTCCATCACCAACAGGGCCATGCCGCCCAGCAGGATGGAGGTGCCGACGACGCCGCCAGCAGCCCAGGCGCTGCCGCCAAAGATATTCGAGGCGCGTGCAGCATCCAGTGCGGGGATGACCAGCGAGAACGCGCAGGCGGCCAGCATCACGCCGGCGCCAAATCCAAACAGGGTGTCCCGTGTGCGTTCAGACGGGCGCTGGGCCAGCAGCACGGGCAGGGTGCCCAGCGCAGTGGCCAGCGCGGCCATGCAGCCGCCCAGCAGTGCGTTGCGCACCGATGGCTCGTTTTTAAGGCCATCCCAGATGAGCGCGCCGAGTGCAAATACCCCCAAACCACAGATCAGCAGACCGATACGCGTTCGCAGCTTGAGCGCCGGTTTCGGCGCAGCGCTGGCGGTGCTGCGCGATGCGTCATCGCGCGGATCGGGCTGGTTGTCCATTTCCATCGGTTGGTGGCCTGGGGTCATGTGCGTGCTCGCGTGCTCAGTGGGGGAATGGCTTATTGGCCCAGCGCTGCGGCGTACTTGCGGGCAACGACGCCCCAGTCCACCACATTGTAGAAAGCGGCAATGTATTCAGGGCGGCGGTTTTGGTACTTCAGGTAGTAAGCGTGCTCCCACACATCCAGGCCCAAGATCGGGGTGTTGCCCGAGCCAATGCCCTTCATCAGTGGCGAGTCCTGGTTGGCGCTGCTTTCCACGGCCAGCTTGCCTCCAGGCGTTACCGTCAGCCAGGCCCAGCCGCTGCCAAAACGGCTCAGTGCGGCCTTGGTGAAGGCATCCTTGAACGCCTCAAAACCACCCAGGTCGGCATCGATGGCCTTGGCCACATCGCCTTGGGGCAGGCCGCCGCCGCTGGGCGACATCACTTCCCAGAACAGGCTGTGGTTGGCGTGGCCGCCGCCGTTGTTGCGCACAGGCAGGCGCAGCTTCTCGGGCAGCGATTCCACCTGGGCCACCAGCGCTTCGATGGGCAGGTTGGCGAACTCGGTGCCTTCAACCGCTGCATTGAGGTTGTTCACATAGGTTTGGTGGTGCTTGCTGTAATGGATCTCCATCGTCTGGGCGTCAATGTTGGGCTCCAGGGCATCGTAGGCATAGGCCAGCTTGGGGAGGGTATAGGACATATCGTGTGTCAGTCGTTGGGTGGAGAGCAGTGGGTCAATGCCGGTGCGGCGGCTGTCAGTGCAGCAGCGTGCCCGGCGGCGGGTTGCCCGAAGGCATGGAAACGCTGTGGGCCTGCCGCTACATGGCATCCTCGCGCTCGCGGGCGGCGCAGCGGTTGTGGTGCTCGTTCAAGGCGGCAAAGGTGTGGTGCAGGTGCTTGCAGGCGGCCGATCGCAGATCGGCGCTGGCATGGTCGTCGCGCGTCAAGGCCAGCAGCTGGTGGTGCGCGCAGTGGATGCACTCGCCGGCCGATACCGGCTGGCTCAAGGTGTTGAAGCAGTCGGCCAGGTTCAGGTGCGCGACCACAAAGGCGGCGAGGCGGTCATCGGCGCAGACGCCGGCCGGTGCATCGTGGAACAGCTGGTGCGCCACGCGCAGCGCATGCTCATGCCAGGCCAAAGCTTGCTCGGGGCGGTTGTCGCGGCTGGCTTCCACGCCGGTCTGGGTCAGGCGTTCCCATTCGCGCAGCAGCAGCGGGCCCGATACGGAGGACGGAAAACGTGAGCTCATCGCTGCTCCTTAGCGGGCACGCTGGCCGCCGTCATCACCCAGGCGTGCGATGCCTTGGCGGTTTCTGTGAGGACAAAGGCCTGGGGGTCTTCCAGCAGGCAGGTGGTGCCCAGGCGCTTGCACTGGTCGTGGTCGCGCCAGTAGCCGCCGTGGCTGATGCAGCCCGTCTGGCAGATCACCAGGTTGGCGGCATGCTGGCCCAGCTCCTGCAAATAGGCATCGGGTGGCGGCTGGGGCACGGTGGCCACTTCCATCGTCGCGGCCGGGTCCACACAGCGGCGCACCGCCGTAACGGCCGCGCGGTTGGCGATGGCCGACAGGTGGCGCAGCCGGTCCTCGCGCTCCCAGATGAGGGCGCTGTCGCGCATGATGACCTGGGCCCGCAGCCGGGTGACCTGGGCGCGCAGCGCCTTCACTTCAGCACGCAGGGCTTCGACCTGGGCCGTGCAGCGCGCTTGCAGTGCAGCATAGTGGCGCAGCATCACACCGTGCTCCTGCACCAACGGATGGATGTCACTGTCTGGGTTTGGCACGGTGGGCTCGCCTCCACGGAATCAACGGAAAACACTTTGCTCGGCATCAAGGCAGCATCAAATGAAACCATAATAAATGAGAATCGTTTCTATTCGCAAACTCATTTGTGTATGGCCTGCCAGTTAGCAGTGGAATAGCGCTATCGGTTGAACGAGCCATAGGGCCGGAAGGGGCGATGTGCATAGAACGTGTTTACGATCTCTACGCAGCCGCGTTGGAGTGCAATCGGGATGAGTTCGAAGGGCTGGTTCGCAGCTTGCACCGGGGTGCAAGCAAGAGCCAGCGCGAAGAAATCGCCCGATTTCACTCCAACCCATAGGGACAGGGGTTTTGCGGGCGGTCTGCGGCGTTGCAGCCCTTGCCAATAGCGGGCTATTGGCTGCGGACTGCGCCTAGCATCCCATCCCGCAAAACCGCTGTCGCGGCGCGAGGAGATCGTAAACACGTTCTTAGATAGAATGACTGTATAAAAATACAGATAAGCTATCACTAACAATCGTCGTGTCCATCCCCATGCTGGCCCCCCATCGCTACTACTACCTGCACAACTTCGAGCGCGCGCTGCAGTGGTTGGGGCAGCGCTATGGCGATGTGCTGGATGCGCAGGAGCAGCAGTTTCTGGCGGACTTTGCGCAAGCCCCGATGCAGTCGCAGGCGCTGATGGTGCGCATGCTGATGCGGCGCGGGCCCTGGTTCCGCGCAGACAAGCTGATGTACGACGAAATCCCCGATGTGCATGCCGCCGCGCAGCCTTTGCTGGCGCTGGGCTGGATCGATGCCGATGCCGACATGGCCCTGGCCGAGCTGTTTGCGCTGCACACCAAGCCCGAGCTGCTGCAGATTTTTGCCAATGCCGGCTTGGCGCGCTCGCTGCGCAAGGCGGACATGCTGGCCCAGCTTGCGCAATGGGCGCAGCCGTCTGATCCAGGTGCCGAGCAAGCAGCCGAAGAGAAGCTGCAGCCTTACCACCGCTGGCACCCCCAGGCCGAGCATGCCGCCTGGCGCGTCACCATCGCTGAGCTGGCCGAGGGCCTGCGCCTGATGTTCTTTGGCAATCTCCACCAGGACTGGTCAGAGTTTGTACTGGCCGACCTGGGCATCTTCAAGTACGAGACGGTGGCGTTTGATGCGCAGTCGCGCGCGTTTCAGACCCGTGCCGATGTGCAGGGCTACCGCCAGTTGCAGCAGTGGCGCCAGGCGGTGGATGAGGACGAAGACCGCCAGGCCTTGATGGATGCGCTGGCCGCCTGGCGCAGCGCCAACCCCTGGCTGCAGCAGCGCCATGCCAAGGTGCTGCTGCGCCTGGGCCAGGCCTGCGAGCGCAGCCAAAGCTGGGCGCTGGCCGAGCAGGCCTACGCCGCCAGCCCCTACCCGGGCGCGCGCCACCGCCGCATGCGCGTGCTGGAACGCATGGAGCGCTTTGACGAAGCCCTGGCCCTGGCCAGCGCCGCCGCGCAGCAGCCCGAGAGCGATGAAGAAAGCCAGCGCCTGGCCCGCATGCTGCCGCGCCTGCGCCGCCACCTGGGCCAGCGCAGCGCCAGCCGCCGCGCGCTCAAACCCGAGGTGGCACAGCTGCGCGAGGATGTGGCGCTGGACCGGGTGCTGCGCATGCCACGCATGGCGCAGGGTGGGGCGGCGATGGATGCGCTGAGCGATGCGGCTGCTCTGGAGGCCGCCTTGCGCGCTGGCGAAGCGCTGGATGCCACCGAGGCCACCGAAGGCCTGCGCCTGATGCCGGTGGAATACGCGTTGCGCGACCACTGGAACCGCGACGATGCACCGGTGTTTTATGTCGAAAACGCGCTGGTCAACTCGCTGTTTGGGCTGCTGTGCTGGCCGGCGATTTTTGCGCCACTGCCGGGGGCGTTTTTTCATCCGTTCCAGGCGGGGCCGGCCGATGTGTATGCGCCCGATTTTGTCGCGCGGCGTGCGGCGCTGTTTGGCGCTTGCCTGGCCATGCTCGATGACGGCAGCTATGCCGATGTGATCCGCCAGCGCTTTGCCGACAAGGCCGGCCTGCAGTCGCCGTTTGTGTTTTGGGGCACGTTGACTGAGGCACTGCTGGCGCATGCGCTGGCCTGCATACCGGCGGCGCACCTCAAGCTGCTGTTCCAGCGCCTGCTCGGCAATCTGCAGGCCAACCGCACGGGCTTTCCCGACCTGGTGCGGTTCTGGCCGGCGGAGCGGCGCTACCAGCTGGTGGAAGTCAAAGGCCCGGGCGACAAGCTGCAGGACAACCAGATCCGCTGGCTGGAGTACTGCGCCGCCCATGGCATACCCGTGGGCGTCTGCCATGTGCAGTGGCGCGAGGCCGGCGCATGAGCTACACCGTGGCGGTGCGCGCCTTGTGCGAGTTCACCGCCCGCGCGGGGGATCTGGATCTGCGCTTTACACCGGCGCCATCGGCGCTGGAAGGCATCGAAGGCCATGGCCTGGTGCGCGCCCGGCGGGGCGCTGGCTATGAGGCGGAACTGCGCCTGGCAGGCAGCTTTGAAGACCTGCAGGTGCGCGGCCGTGCCGATGGCTTTGACCCGGCCCTGGGTCAGCTCGAAGAAATCAAAACCTACCGGGGCCAGATCGACAGCGTGCGCGATAACCACCGCGCGTTGCACTGGGCGCAGGCCAAGGTCTACGGCCATTTGCTGTGCCTGGAGCGGGGCCTGCCCAGCTTGAAGGTAGCGCTGGTCTACTTCAACGTCGGCACGCAGCAGGAGACCGTGCTGGCCGAGCCCTACAGCGCTGCCGAGCTGCAGGCGTTTTTTGAGCAGCAGTGCCGCTTGTTTTTGGACTGGGCGCGCAGCGAGGCCGCGCACCGCAGCGCGCGCGATGCGGCGCTCACGGCGCTGCGCTTTCCGTTTGCGCAGTTCCGCAGCGGGCAGCGGGCGCTGTCGGTGGCGGTGTACCGCACCGCGCAGGCAGGCTTGCAGGCGGGCAGCGGCAGCTGCCTGATGGCGCAGGCACCCACCGGCATTGGCAAGACCGTGGCCACGATCTTCCCCATGCTCAAGGCCAGTGCGGCGCAGGGGCTGGACAAGCTGTTTTTTCTGACTGCCAAGACCACCGGCCACCGGCTGGCCTTGCATGCGCTGGGCCTGTTGCAGACGGCGCTGCAGGGCCAGACGGGCGCGGTGCCGCTGCGCGTGGTCGATCTGCAGGCGCGCGACAAAAGCTGCGAGCACCCGGACAAGGCCTGCCATGGCGAATCCTGCCCGCTGGCCCGGGGCTTTTACGACCGCCTGCCCGCCGCCCGCGCTCAGGCGCTGGCGCAAGAGCCGATGCTGACGCCCGACAAGGTGCGCAGCCTGGCGCTGCAGCACCAGGTCTGCCCCTATTACCTGGCCCAGGAGCTGGCGCGCTGGAGCGATGTGGTCGTGGGCGACTACCACTACTTTTACGACAGCGCCGCCATGCTGTATGCGCTGACCCAGGCCCACCAGTGGAAGGTGGGCGTGCTGGTGGACGAGGCCCACAACCTGCTTGAACGCGCGCGCCGCATGTACACGGCCGAGCTGCCGCAGCACACCCTGGCTGCGGCGCGCAAGGCGGCGGCCGGCCCGGTCAAGAAATCGCTGGATGCCTTGAACCGCCAATGGAACGCACTGAACAAGGCCCAGCAAGAGGGCGGGCAGGACTACCAGGTCTACCCCGAGCTGCCGCCCGGCCTGCTGGGCGCCGTGCAGCGCGCCGTAGCCGCCATTGCCCAGGCCCAGGGCGACAGCCCCATGCTGCCCGGCGATGCGGTACTGGGCTTTTACCTGGAAGCGCTGTCGTGGCTGAACCTGGCCGAGCAGCTGGGGCCGCATGCGCTGTTTGATACCAGTTTGTGGCGCAGCGCAACGTCCGGCCGCCGGGGGCCGATGTCCACGCTCTGCATCCGCAATGTCGTGCCCGCACCGCACCTGGCTGCGCGCCATACCGCTGCCTGCGCCACGGTGCTGTTCTCCGGCACCCTGGGGCCGCAGGCCTTCTACCAGGATCTGCTGGGCCTGCCGCCCGCCACGCAGTGGGTGGATGTGCCCTCGCCCTTCCAGGCCGCGCAGCTGCAGGTGCAGATTGCCGGCCATATCTCCACCCGCTACCAGGACCGGGCGCAGTCGCTGGCGCCAATTGCCGAGCTGGTCGCGGCGCAGTTTGCCCGCCAGCCAGGCAACTACCTGTGCTTTTTCAGCAGCTTTGACTATTTGCAGCGCGCCGCCGAATGCATGCAGCGCCTGCACCCGCAGCTGCCGCTGTTCTGCCAGACCTCGGCGATGGACGATGCCGGGCGCGCCGCGTTTTTGGCGCGCTTTGACGAGGCCGGGCAGGGCATTGGTCTGGCAGTGCTGGGCGGGGCGTTTTCGGAAGGGGTGGACTTGCCGGGCAACCGGCTGATTGGCGCCTTTATCGCCACCCTGGGCCTGCCCCAGGTCAACCCCATCAACACACACATGCAGCGGGCCATGGCCCAGCGCTTTGGCGCTGCCAAGGCCTATGACTACACCTACCTCTACCCGGGGCTGCGCAAGGTGGTGCAGGCTGCCGGGCGGGTGATTCGCAGCGAGGACGACCGGGGCGTGGTGGTGCTGATCGACGACCGCTTTCACCGCGCCCACGTGCGCGCGCTGCTGCCAGGCTGGTGGGCGCCGCAAAAGCTGTAGCGCAGGGTTTGTCTCAGAGGGTGTTAGGGGTTTCTGTACCAAATTTCCCATCACTTAAGGCACTGTAAGAAAATACGGGCCTCTATGCCGATCCACGCCTTTTCCTTCTCGCCCCTGCGCCCTGTGGCCGGGGCCGCTGCGCTGCTGTGCGCCTTGTCCGCCGCTGCACAAACGGCACCCGAAACACCTTCCACTCCTGAAACCCCCGCTGCCGAAGCCACGTTGCCGACTGTGTCGGTGCGCTCGGCTGTTGGCACCGCTGACCTGCTACAGCTGCCGGCCTCGGCCAATGTGGTGGAAGGCCGCGAGCTGCAGGATCGGCAGATGCAGGTCAACCTGTCCGAAGCGCTGGGCAGTGTGCCCGGCCTGACCCTGAACAACCGCAACAACTATGCCCAGGATCTGCAGCTGAGCGTGCGCGGCTATGGCGCGCGCTCCACCTTTGGTGTGCGCGGCGTGCGCCTGTATGTCGATGGCATACCGGCGACGATGCCCGATGGCCAGGGCCAGACCTCGAATGTCGATATCTCCAGCCTGGAGCGGGTGGAGGTGCTGCGCGGCCCGTATTCGGCGCTGTACGGCAATGCCTCGGGGGGAGTGCTGAGCTTTTACACCGAAGACCCGCAAGGCCCCCTGAAGCTGGAGACCGGCGCGAGCGTAGGCAGCGATGGCCAGCAGCGCTACAGCCTGAAGGCCAGCGGCCAGACCGATGGCGGCATGGGCTATGTGCTGAGCACCAGCCGCTTCATGACCGATGGCTACCGCGAGCACAGCGCCGCCGACCGCAACCTGCTCAATGCCAAGCTGGTGATTCCGCTGGCGCATGACGACAAGCTGACCCTGGTGGCCAACCACGCCCGGGGCGATGCGCAGGACCCGCAGGGCCTGACCATGGCGCAGTGGCAGGCCGATCCGCGCCAGGCCAGCAGCGTGGCCGACCCGTACAACACGCGCAAATCGCTGGAGCAGCAGCAACTGGGCGCCACCTATGACCTGCGCATCAACGCCCGGCAAAGCCTGAGCCTGTCGGCCTACTACGGCCACCGCAGCATGCTGCAGTACCAGTCCATCCCCAAAGCGCCGCAGCTGGCGCCGGGCCACGCCGGCGGCGTGATCGACATGGCGCGTGACTATGCCGGTGCCCGCCTGGTCTGGGTGGGTGAGTTCGACACCATTGTGCCGCTGCAGCTGAGCGCGGGGCTCGACCTGCAGCAGATGACCGAAGACCGCCAGGGCTACGAGAACTTTGTCGGCAACACCTTGGGCGTGCGCGGCCAGCTGCGCCGGGATGAGAAAAACAAGGTCAGCAGCACCGACCCCTTTGTGCAGGCGCGCTGGCAACTGGCCCCCCGCTGGAGCCTGGACACCGGCCTGCGTTACAGCCGCGTGCGCTTCAGCTCGGACGACTACTACATCACCCCCGGCAATGGCGACGACAGCGGCAGCAGCCGCCACAGCAAGCTGCTGCCGGTCGCTTCGCTGTCGTACCAGCTCAGCCCCCAGCAGACGGTGTACGCGAGCGTGGGGCGCGGCTTTGAGACGCCAAGCATCACCGAGATGTCCTACCGCAACAGCGGCTCGGGCCTCAACACCGATCTGCGGCCCACCAGCAGCACGCAGTGGGAGCTGGGCTACCGCCAGCAGCTGCGTGGCGATGCGCTGCGCGGGCTCTGGAGCGCGGCGCTGTTCCAGTCGCACAGCAGTGATGAGATCGTGACCGACCAAAGCGCCGGCGGCCGCACCACCTACCGCAATGCCGGCAAGACCCGCCGCCAGGGCGTGGAGCTGTCGGCCCAGCTGGACCTTGTGCGCGACTGGCAGCTGCGCGCCGCCTACACCTGGCTGGATGCCCGCTTCCGTGAGGATTCGGGCAGCGGCATGGCCGGCCAGCGCCTGCCCGGCCTGGCCCGGCACAACGCCTACCTGGGTGCCGACTGGCACTTTGCGCCAGCCTGGACGGTCGGCATGGGCGTGCAGGCCAGCTCCAATGTGCAGGCCAACGATGCCAACACCCAGGCCGCCCCCGGCTATGCCACCACGGCCCTCAGCCTGGGCTACCGCGCACAGATCGCCCCGCGCTGGACCCTGGCCGCGTTTGCGCGGGTCAACAATGTGTTCGACAAGCACTACATCGGCTCGGTCATCGTCAACGACGGCAACCAGCGCTATTTTGAAAGCGCGATGGGGCGCAACTGGGCCAGTGGCGTCAACGTCAGTTACCAGTTTTAAGCCGTTCCCTTCGCTATTGCCCTCCGGGATGCTTATCCACCGCTTGCTGGTGCATGGCGCGGGGGCATAGGGCCAGCCGGTAAAATCCCCGGTTTTGCGGGCTGGCCGCCGGCTGTAGAGCCCAGGCCCTGCGCTTGCCGCAAACCCCGTTTTTAAAACCACCCGCCTGCGCTGCGCAGCTGCCCCGGCCCTGACCGCGCAGCGCCACAGCGCCCTGGCGGGTGTCTGTTGGTGCCTCCATGAACAACACCCCCCCATCTTTTTTCAGCCGTATCGCCATTGCGATCGGCAGCTTCTTTGCCATTCTGGGCAATGGCCGCCTGGCGGCCGATGTGCAGCGCGTGCGTGGCGGTGAGCGCCTGGCAGCCGATGTGCCACCCCAGGAAGTGCGTGTCGAAGTGCCGGTCGAGAAGATCGTCGAAGTCCGCATTGAAGTGCCGGTCGAGAAAATCGTCGAGAAGACGGTAGAGAAGCGGGTCGAAGTGCCCGTGGAAAAGCTGGTCGAGAAGCTCGTTGAAAAAACCGTGCAGCTGCCCACCGAGACCGCTGCTTTGCAGCTGCTGGGCCTGCTCCAGCGCGAGGCCCGCTTTGTCGACTTTATCCAGGAAGACGTAGCGCCCTACACCGATGCCGAGATTGGCGCCGCCGCCCGCGTGGTGCACGAAGGCTGCCGCAAGGTGCTGCGCGAGCACTTCGCGCTGGCCCCTGTGCGTGCCGAGGCCGAAGGCAGCCGCATCACCTTGCAGGCCGGCTTTGATGCCGCAGCCGTGCGCCTGACCGGCAATGTCGTGGGCCAGGCCCCGTTCACCGGCACGCTGGGCCACCGGGGCTGGCAGGTGACCGAGGTCAAGCTGCCGCAGCTGACCGACACCGCCGCCGCCAAGGTGCTGGCCCAGGCCGAAGTGGAGCTGTAAACCATGCAAGCACCAGCCCAATTCAGCATCGGTATCGACCTGGGGACCACGCACTGCGCGCTGTCCTATGTGGACAAGAGCGCCAGCGATGGCGACCACCTGGTCCAGCATGTGCTGGCCATCCCCCAACTCACGGCGCCCGCCAGCATCGAGGCGCGGCCGCTGCTGCCGTCGTTTTTGTACCTGCCCCATGAGAGCGAGCTGAGCGCCGCCGACATGGCGCTGCCCTGGGGCGCGCAGCAGGATTTTGTCGTGGGCGAGTTTGCCCGCTCGCGCGGCGCGGCCACGCCGATCCGCTTGGTCTCCAGCGCCAAGAGCTGGCTGTGCCACCCCGGTGTGGACCGCCGCAGCCCGCTGCTGCCGGCCGATGCCCCGGCCGAGGTGCACCGCGTCTCGCCGCTGACCGCCTCGATCCGTTACCTGTCGCACCTGCGCTGGGCCTGGGAGCAGGCTCACCCGGAGGCACCGTTCGACGCGCAGGACATCACCGTCACCATTCCCGCATCCTTTGACCCGGCCGCGCGCGAGCTGACGGCCGAGGCCTGCAAGGCGGCCGGCTTTCAAAAGCTCAGCCTGCTGGAAGAGCCGCAAGCCGCGCTCTACAGCTGGATCCAGGCCAGCGGTGGCGGCTGGCGCAAGCAAGTGCAAAGCGGCGATGTGATTCTCGTCGTGGACGTGGGCGGTGGCACCACCGACCTGTCGCTGATCGCCGTGCTGGAGCGCGATGGCAACCTGGCCTTGCAGCGCGTGGCCGTGGGCGAGCACATCCTGCTGGGCGGCGACAACATGGATCTGGCGCTGGCCTATGCCGTGGCGCGCAAGCTGGCGCAAGAGGGCAAGCAGCTCGACGCCTGGCAAACCCGCGCGCTGGCCCATGGCTGCCGCGCCGCCAAGGAGCAGCTGCTGTCCGATGAGGCCCTGCAATCCGTACCCGTGGTGGTGCCCAGCCGGGGCAGCAAGCTGATCGGCGGCAGCATCCGCACCGAGGTGACCCGCAGCGAAGTGCTGGCCACCCTGGTCGAAGGCTTCTTCCCCCAAGTCGCTGTCAGCGACAGGCCCATCAGCCGCGCGCGTGGCGCGCTGACCCAGCTGGGTCTGCCCTATGCGCAGGATGCTGCGGTCACCCGCCACCTGGCCGCCTTCCTGTCGCGCCAGGCCGGTGTGACCGAGCAGATCGACGGCCTGCAGGGCACCCAGCCCGAAGGCGCGAGCTTTCTGCACCCCACCGCGATCCTGTTCAACGGCGGCGTGCTCAAGGCCCCGCAGATTGAGCAGCGCATCACCGAAGTGCTGAACAGCTGGCTGGCCGCCGAAGGCGCTGCCCCCGCACGCCTGCTGGACGGCGCCAACCTGGACCTGGCTGTGGCCCGTGGCGCTGCCTACTACGGCCATGTGCGCGAAGGCCGGGGTGTGCGCATCCGTGGCGGCACCGCGCAGTCCTACTACGTCGGCGTCGAGTCCAACATGCCGGCGATCCCTGGCATGGAGCCTCCCATGTCTGCGCTGTGCCTGGCACCGTTTGGTATGGAAGAGGGCAGCGAGGCGGCGCTCGATACGCAGGAGTTCGGCCTGGTCGTGGGCGAGCCGGTGCGCATGCGCTTCTTCGGCTCCAGCGTGCGCCGCAGCGACACCGTTGGCACGATGCTCGATTTCTGGGGCCCCGAAGAATTGCTGGAGCTGCAGGAGATCGAGCTGAACCTACCCGCCGAAGGCCGCGCCAATGGCGAGGTCGTCCCCGTCACCCTGCATGCCCGCGTGACCGACATCGGCACCCTGGAGCTCAATGCCGTGCCCGTGGGTGGCAGCGAGCGCTGGAAGGTGGAGTTTGATGTGCGGGCGCAGACGGCGGCGGAGCAGTAAGCGGCAGGCCGTTGCAATGCAGCGGCCACTTTGCCTATAAAAAAAGGCCCGTCAGTCTCGCGCTGACGGGCCTTTTTTTGTTGTGGGTGGGATCAGCGCTGGCGCCTGCGGATTTGGACCATGCCGAACAGAGCAGCCATCGACGACAGCAGCATCAGCGCCCATCCGCCCAAGGTAGGCACTCTTGCCAGATTGGTGGCGGTATCCGGCACCTGGGGCACTTCAGGAATCGGTGGTGTCCCCGGGTCGGTCACGACGGCGGCCTTGGCCTGCAAGTACCAGTTGCTGCCCACCTGGGCCAGCTGGTAGCGGAAGCCACCTGCGTCGATATAGCCGGGCGCTGGCAGCGTGAAGGCATTGGCGGCAGAGCTGCCAGCCACTTGCACCAGCAAAATGCCATTGCCGCTGGTGGCAGCACCTGTGCCGCCGAGGTTGCTGATGGCCAAGGTGGTGGGCGTTGCATCGGTATTGCCCTGCACCACCAGATGGTCGGCGGCCGAGCTGCTGTCGCCCAAAACCACATCCAGCGCCAGGCCGCCACCACCGGCGTAGTTGCCGGTGACGGTCAACACATCGCCTGCCTGGCTGTTGGACAGCACCACCTGGCCCTGGTTGCCCAGATCACCATGGACCGAAAACGCCGCATCCTGAAAGCGCAGCGTATTGCCTGTATTGACGACCAAGCCCATCGCCTCACCCGCCAACGCGCCGCTGCCGGTGACCAGGCTGCTGCCGGTCAACGTCAGGTCGCTGTTGCCTTCCAGACTGATGCGTTCCCAGTTCAGAAACTTGGCGGCCGGCTGCGGGCCGTTGATGGCCGCCAGGGTCAGGCGGTCCACATAGCCGTCTGCGGTGGACACGTCATCGCCGCCATCGATCAAGGTGATCTGGCTGATGTCCGTGCCATGGATCGTCAGGCTGTCCGAGCCATCACCCAGCACAATGCTTCCGCTGACCTGGGCAGCGCTGTCCAAAGTCACGCTCGTATTGCCATTGCCGGGGCCATCAAAGATCGCGCGGCCAGCGTTGGCAGTCAGCTGGCCGGCCTGGATATGGATGCTGTTGGCAGCAGCCGGTGCGTTCACCGAGATCGCATCACCGGTGTTGGCGACCACGCTGCCGCCTTGCATCTGCACGGTGTTGCCGCCTGGTGCGCTGGCCAGAATGCCGTTGGCGCCCTGTACCGTCACGGCTTGGGTGCCGAGGCTGACCAGGCTGGTGCCCGCTGCTGGTGTGGCCGATGTAGGTGCGCTGTTGCCTAACGCCACCTGCCCACCGCTGGCGAGAATCGCTGTGCCTGTGCCGCTGGTGATGGACGCAGGCACCGGTAAATCGACCGTGCCGGCCGAGATATTGATGGCGGCGCCTCCCGTGCTGTTGATGCTGGCGGCAGCGCCCAGTACCTGCACCAGACCGGCGCTGTTGGAAATGCCGGTGGCTGCGGAATAAATGGTCAGCCCATTGCGGAAGAAGTTGCTCCCTGTGGTGCCGCCGGAGGCACCGTTGCGGATGCCGTCCACCGGTGCGGGTGCCGTGGTCGAGGCATCGGCGCCCAGGCGGGTGCTGCCTGTGACCTCAATCACACCCCCGGTGTTCTGAACTACCGCGCCTCCCGAGCTGCCCGCGCGCATCGCCACCAGGTTGCCATCGACCTGCACTTTGTTGAGCACATTGGCTGCATTGGCACCGGAGTAGATATAGAGGGCACGGCTGTTGTTGCCCCGCGACGTGAGGCTGAGGTTCCCCAGCGCATGCACCAGGGAGGCAGGCTCCGCTGCCACGCCACCACTGTTCAAACCGCCCGAGCTCAAGGTGTAAGTGCTGCCGGTACTGGTGATGAGGCTCGTGCCGGCCAGCAGGTTCAACACCGATCCATCGCCGGTGGCACCGGCGACATTGTTGCCGCCGTATGCCGTGAGGCTCGCATTGCAGGTGCTGCCTGCCGTGGCCGTCAGCGCCGGGTTGCCGGAGGGGATGTCACTGCAGGCGGCCCAACTGCCCGATGCCAGGCTGCAGAGCAAGGCAATCGAGAGAAAACGGAAGCGGGCGGATGGATGGCATGGGTGGTATGGGTGGCGTTTGCAGATCATGGGGTTCCTGAGAATCTTTCACTGACCTGGGCGAATGTAATTGATTTGGTTAAACATGCCACATTTTGTAAATTTATTTGCAAAAATTAACCGTGCCTGCAACACCCACGCCGCACCGGTTCAAAACACCCGCCCCTCCTCCAGATGCGTGCGCGTGCCATTGAGCACATAGTCCCCCACGACCCGGGTCTTATGCAGCAAAGGGTTGTGGCTGAAGATGGTGCGCAGGTTGCGCCAGTGGCGGTCCAGGTTCAGCTGGCGCGAGGTGGCGGAGGCGCCGCCCACTTCAAACAGGCGCTCGCCCGCATTCAGCGCCAGGCGGCTGACGACCAGCTGGGTCTGCGCGGTGGCCAGCGCGCCTTGCAGCACGGCGTCGTCCGCACTCTGCGGGGCGTGCACGATGGCATAGGCGCCCTGGTCGAGCTGGCGGGCGTTGGCGCTGATGAGCGCATCGATCGCATAGCTGGCGGCGGCCAGCTCGCCGACGACGGCCTGCACAAAATGGTCGTCGCGTGAGCGCTCGGCGGGGCTGTGCATCGCAGGCCTGCCCAGCTGCAGCACATAGTGGCGCGCATCGGCCAGGATATTGCGCACAATGCCGGCGGCAGTCGCGACCAGGATCAGCTGGCGCAGCGCAGACGCATGGCGGCCGGCCAGGTTGTTGCGGGCGCCTGGACTGATTTCGTCGTCATAGACCAGCACGTTGTTCAGCTCCAGGCTGCCGCTGGCCGTCAGCCGCTGGCCCATGCCATCCCAGTCGTCAAGCACCCGCACCCCTTCGCGCTGCACGGGGATCACGGCATTGACGCCCTGGCCCTCGTCATTGACGGCAAAGACATTGAAGTAATCCGCATAGGCCGTGCCGGTGGCGTAGTACTTCTTGCCATTCAGCCGGTGGTGTAGCCCCTCGCGCAGCAGGGTCGAGGTGCTGATGCCGGCGCGGGCCGTGCCCAGCTCGGTAAAGGCGCCGCCAAACAGCTTGCCCTGCAAGGCCCAGGCGTTCTGGCGCTGGGCCAGCGGGGAGGGCTTGGTGTCCAGCCGCAGCAGCTCGGTGGTGTTGAAGTGGGTGCGCAGCGCATGCGCCACGTTGGAATCGGCAGCAGCCAGGGTGCTGACCACCTCGATCACATCGGCCACCGATCCGCCCGGTCCGCCCTGTTCACGGCCAATGCGCAGGCCGCCCAGGCCCGATGCGCGAAGCAGGTCAAACGCCGCCCAGGGCGGCTCGCGCAGCAGCTCGCGCTGTGCAGCGCCTTGGCCGATATCGGCCGCCAGCTGGGGCAGGCGGGCCAGCAGGTCATCGCGGCTGGGGCGGCTGGAGCGCAGGGGGGGAACAGAGGCATTCATGGCGGTGGACCTGGTGGGTTTAAGCGGCCGCTGGTGTGGGGGCTGGGGCAGCCGCGACATAGGGCACACGGCCTTCGACAGGGTGGCCGGGGTCGGTAAAGCCCAGGGTGGAAGGGTGGCCGGCGGCCACCAGGCGGTTGACCAGGGCCTCGTCATCAGCGGTGAACTGGTAATCGAGCGCGCGGATATAGCCGTCCCATTGCTCGGGCGTGCGCGGGCCGGCGATGGCGGCAGTCACCAGGCGGTTGTTCAGCACCCAGGCCAGCGCAAAGTCCACCGGGCTGATGCCGCGCTCGTCGGTATGCCGCTTGATCTCGGCGGCAATGTCGATGGACTCGGGGCGCCATTCGGTCTCCAGCATGCGCTTGTCCAGCCGCGCGGCGCGCGAGCCGGGCTCGGCCGCTTCCACACTCGGGTACTTGGCGGTCAGCACGCCCCGGGCCAGCGGGCTGTACGAGACCACGCCCAGCCCATAGGCGGCGGCAGCGGGCAGCTGCTCGGCCTCGGCCGTGCGGTTGACGATGTTGTAGAGCGGCTGGCTGGCGATGGGGCGGTCGATGCCTTCGGCGTCGGCCAGGTGCGCCACCTCGGCAATGCGCCAACCGCGAAAGTTGGACAGCCCGAAATAGCGCAGCTTGCCCGCGCGCACCAGGTCGCCAATGGCGCGCACTGCCTCGCCCAGCGGCGCGTCGAAATCGGCGCGGTGAAAGTACAGCAGGTCGATGTAGTCGGTACCCAGGCGGCGCAGGCTGTTGTCGACCGATTCGATGATCCATTTGCGCGAGGTGCCGCGCCGGTTCGGGCCCTCGCCCAGCGGGTTGCCGAACTTGGTGGCCAGCACCCAGTCATGGCGGTCCTTGGCCAGCGCGCGGCCCACCACCTGCTCGGTCACGCCCTTTTGGTAGACGTCGGCCGTGTCGATGAAGTTGATGCCCTGGGACTTGGCCGTGGCGATGATGGCGTGCGCAGTCTGCTCATCGGTCGGGCCGCCGAACATCATGGTGCCCAGTGCGAGGCGAGAAACCTTGAGGCCGCTGCGGCCGAGATAACGGTAGGTCATGGCAATGGAGAAAACAAAGGGTTAGTGGACAAAAGAGATGACGGAGGTCTGCGTGTCAGCGGTCTGCGGAGCCTGCGGATGGTGGCAGGCCACCAGGTGGCCGTTGCCGCTGTCGCTGAGCAGCGGCTCCTGCGTGGTGCACAGCGCGGTGGCGCGCGGGCAGCGCGGATGAAAGCGGCAGCCGCTGGGCAGGTTCTGCGGGCTGGGCAGGTCGCCGCCCAACGGGGCAGCCTGGTGGTGCCGGCTCGGGTCCGGTACCGCATCGAGCAGCGCCTGGGTGTAGGGGTGGCGCGGGGCGCTCCACAGGCTGCGGCGGTCGGCACTCTCGACGATGCGGCCCAGGTACATCACCAGCACCCGGTCGGCAAAGTACTGCACGACCGACAGGTCATGCGAGATGAACAGGTAGGACAGGCCAAACTCGCGCTTCATCTCGACCAGCAGGTTCAGGATCTGCGCCTGGATCGACAGGTCCAGCGCCGAGACCGGCTCGTCGCAGACCACCAGATCGGGCTGCAGCATCAGCGCGCGGGCAATGCCCAGGCGCTGGCGCTGGCCGCCCGAAAACTCATGCGGGTAACGGCCCAGCGCACTGCGCGGCAGGCCCACGCGGTCGAGCAGGCGCTCCACCTGGCGGCGGCGCTGGGCACGGTCGCCCAGGCCATGCACCTGCAGCGGCGTCTCCAGAATGCTGCCGATGCTGTGGCGCGGGTTGAGCGACGCGAACGGGTCCTGAAAGATCATCTGCATGCGCTTGCGCAGGCTGCGCAGCCGCGCGCCTTGCAAGGGCAGAATGTCCTCGCCATCCAGCGCCACCTGGCCGGCCGTCGGTGTCTCCAGCCGCAGCAGACTGCGGCCCAGGGTGGATTTGCCGCAGCCCGATTCGCCGACCAGGCCGACGGTTTCGCCCTTGGCGATGCTGAAGGACACGCCATCGACGGCGCGCAGCACGCCCTTGGGCAGTTTG
Source organism: Comamonas sp. SY3 (assembly GCF_041730275.1). NCBI lineage: Bacteria > Pseudomonadati > Pseudomonadota > Betaproteobacteria > Burkholderiales > Comamonadaceae > Comamonas > Comamonas sp. SY3. Next base: position 221,919 of record NZ_JBGTYN010000007.1, read on the forward strand.
AAATGGGTCTGAAGATCGCTGACAGTCAGCAGGCTCATGGCAGTCCTAGGCAAGGTGGGCGCTGCGTGCAGACGCAGGCAGGGTGATGGGGCAGGCGCTGAGGCGTTGCGGGCCTGCTGCTTGCAGGGGCGGCACAACGCTGTGGCAATAGGCCTGGGCGCGCGGGCAGCGCGGTGCAAAGGCGCAGCCGGCCTGGCCGATGGCCGAGGTGATGCTGCCGCGAATCTCGGTCAGCGGGCCATCGAGGTAGTGCGCGCCGGGCTGCAGCCGGGGCGATGCCGCCAGCAGGCCCTGGGTGTAGGGGTGCAGGGGCTCGTCAAACAGCGGGCCGGGGCGGGCCTGCTCCACCTCGCGGCCGGCATACATCACCACCACGCGGTCGGCCCATTGCGACACCACGCCTAGGTCGTGGGTGATCAGGATCAGGCCCATCGACAGCTCCTTGCGCAGCCGGTCGAGCAGGTCCAGCACCTGGGCCTGGATGGTCACATCCAGCGCGGTGGTGGGCTCGTCGGCGATCAGCAGGCGCGGGCGGCAGGCAATGGCCATGGCAATCATCACGCGCTGGCGCATGCCGCCCGAGAGCTGGTGCGGAAAGTCATCGACCCGGCGCTGCGGATCGGGGATGCGCACGGTATCGAGCAGCTCGATGGCGCGCAGCCGTGCCGCCTTGGCACTCAAACCCTCGTGCTGGCGCAGCACCTCGGCGATCTGCCAACCGATGGTGTAGACCGGGTTCAGCGAGGTCATCGGCTCCTGGAAGATCATGCCGATCTCGCGCCCGCGCAACTGGCGCATCGCGCGCTCATCGAGCGCCAGCAGGTCCTGGCCGTTGAAGCGGATCTCGCCCTGCGCAATGCGGGCCGCGCGCGGCAGCAGGCGCATCAGCGCGAGGGCGGTGAGTGATTTGCCCGAGCCCGATTCACCGACGATCGCCAAAGTCTCGCCCGCCTGCACGCTGAAGCTCAGCCCACGCACCGGATCGAGTTGCGGAAAACGGATGCTCAGCCCGCGCACATCCAGCAAAGAGGTTTCGGACATTCAGCGCTCCTGCGACAGACGGGGGTTGAGGGCATCGTTCAAGCCATCACCAATCAGGTTGAAGGCCAGCACGGCAAACACGATGGCCAGGCCCGGTGCGGCCGTCAGGTACCAGGCGGTGCGCAGCAGGTCGCGCCCCATGCCGATCATGCTGCCCCAGCTGACCACATTCGGGTCGCCCATGCCCATGAAGGACAGCGCCGATTCCAGCAGGATGGCCGAGGCCACCATCACCGACGAGGTGACGATGATGGGCGGCAGCGCATTGGGCAGCATCTCGCGCAGGATGATGCGGCTGTGCGAGTAACCCAGCGCGCGGGCGGCCAGCACAAACTCCTTGTGGCGCAGCGCGCGGAACTCGGCCCGCACCAGGCGCGCCACCGTGGGCCAGGTCACCAGGCCAATCGCCACGACGATGGTGCTGATCGCCGGCTGGGCAATCGCCACCAGCACCACCAGCAAGATAAAGCTGGGAATCGTCTGGAACAGCACCACCACGCGCTGCAGCAGGTCATCGACCCAGCCGCCAAAGTAGCCGCTGACGGCGCCAATGCCAATGCCCAGGCTCAGCCCGATCAACGTGGCCGACACGCCCACCAGCAGCGACACGCGCGCGCCATGGGCAATGCCGGCAGCCACATCACGGCCCATCGAGTCGGTGCCCAGCAGGTAGGCGGCATCCTGGCCGGGCCAGAGAAAGGGCTGGGCCACCATGTCCAGCGGATCACCGGGAAAGAGCCAGGGCGCGGTCAGCGCCAGCAGCAGCACGGCCAGCAAGAAGCCGCAGCCCAGCATGGCCGTGGGATTGCGCAGGAACACGCGCAGCGCGCGGTAGCCCTGGCTGCCACTGCCTGCGTTGGCGGCACTTGTGCTGGTGCGCACCGCGTCGGGCGCATGCAGATTGGGCCAGGGCGCGGCATCGGGCTCGGCGTTGCTGGTGCTGCTGTGCGCCGCCTGTGCGGCCGCCAGCGGGTGGGTGGCGGCCGGGGGGATAGGCAGCGCCTGGGAAGAGGAAGACAAAGACATCAGCGCACCTCGATTCGGGGATCCAGCCAGGCATGCAGCAGATCGACCAGCACATTGGCGGCGATCACCAGCAGGGAAGAGAGAAACAGCACACCCATCAGCACGCTGAAATCGCGGCTCAGTACGGCCTCGAAGGCCAGGCGCCCCAGGCCCGGCCAGCTGTAGACGGTCTCGACCACCACCGCGCCGCCGAGCATGCCGCCCAGGTGCATGCCGGCCATCGTGGTCACCGGCAGCAGCGCATTGCGCAGCACATGGCGCACGGTGATGCGCCAGGGCGAGAGGCCCTTGGCCGCGGCGGTGCGCACAAAGTCCTGCGACTGCACCTCCAGCATCGCTGCGCGGGTCAGGCGCGCATAGATCGCTACATAGAAGAGGGCGAGCGACGTGGCAGGCAGCACCATGTAGCGCAGCTGATCGAGCACGGCGGCCACGCCACTCAGCTGCGAGCCGATGCTGGCCGAGCCGCCGCTGGGCAGCCAGCCGAGCTTGACCGAGAACAGCACGATCAGCATCAGCCCGGTCCAGAAGCCCGGCACCGAATAGAACAGCAGCGACAGCACCGACAGCAGGCGGTCCGGCATGCGGCCGGCAAAGTAGGCCATCGCCGTGCCCAGCGTAATGCCCAGGCTCAGGGCAATCGCCAGCGCCAGGCCCATCAGCAGCAAGGTGCTGGGCAGGCGCTGGCCGATCAGCTCCATCACCGGCATGTTGTAGCGCGGCGAAAAACCCAGGCTGAAATGCGCCAGGTTGCCCAGGTAGGCCTGCAGCTGCTCCAGCACGCTCAGATCCAGCCCAAAGCGCGAGCGCAGCGCCGCCAGGGTCTCGGCGGTGGCCGCGCCGGATTCGCCGGCCATCACATCGGCCGCATCACCGGGTGTGAGCTGCAGCAGCAGAAAATTCAGAATCGCTACGCCCAGCACCGTGGGTACTGCATATTTGGCATTGAACCAGAGCGATCGCAATAAACGGGGGAGGGTATTCATGCGCATTATTGATCGGGGGTGACCCTGTGCATGATAGGAGCGTTCCTGCCTGATCTCCGGTATTTGCAGCATGCCATTTCATATATCAAAAGGTGCAAACTAAATAACAAATATCGGTATCTGATTTTTATTGGTTGGTGGCCGCTCGCCAAAGTTTTTCGAGCGGATGTGAACCCAAAACCGCATATTTTGTTTGCTTGGCAGCACATACTTGAAAGCTATAAGCGGTGGCAAGGGGCTGCGCTGTACGTTTGCACTGTGCTTTGGTGGGGATTTGCATGCCAGCGTTGATGGCTGATTTTTAAATATGCAAATGCAAAATCGGCGCAAGAACACGCTGCTGATTCATGGGATTATTCAAGCCAATGCGGACGGTGAAATCCCCGGTTTACCTCTATGCCGGTTTGCCGTCCTTTGTCGTGAAACCCCCTGGCCGCTCCATGAACTCTGCAATACCCTTGGATACGCTCGCTGATCGAGAGACATTCGCCTCGCCGCTGGATTTTCCGGACAGCCCCCTGTCGCAGGCTTTTGCTCAGCCCATTCTGCTGGGCCTGTTTCTGCCGATCCAGGCGGGCGGCTGGAGTGCCTCGACCCTGCCGCGCAGCACCGACTGGCGCTTTGACTACAACAAGGACCTGGTGCTGAAGGCAGAAGACCTGGGGTTCGATCTGGTGTTTGCGCTGTCGCAGTGGCTGCCCAAGGGCGGCTATGGCGGGGTGTTCAACGGGGATGCGCTGGATTCGTTTGCCACCACGGCGGCGCTGACCTCGGTCACCCGGCGCATCATGCTGATCTCGACCATCCATGTGCTCTACGGCCCGCTGCACCCGCTGCACCTGGCCAAGTGGGGTGCCACCTTGGACCATATCTCGGGCGGGCGCTGGGGCATCAATATCGTCACCGGCCACCGCGAGGTGGAGCACAAGATGTTTGGCTGGGACCAGATCGAGCATGACCGGCGCTATGACCTGGCCTCGGAGTTCATCGAGGTCGTGCAGCGCCTGTGGTCCTATGACGAGAACTACTCGTTCGAAGGCATCTCGCCGTGGAAGCTGGGGGGCGGCTTTGTCAGCCCCAAGCCGCGCTTTGGCCGGCCCGCACTGGTCAACGCCACCGGCTCGGATGCGGGCATTGCCTTTGCGGCCCGGCATTCGGACCTGGTCTTCATCACCAGCCCCGGCGCATCGGACTTTGCCCGTGCCATCGAGGTGCTGCCCGCCCATGCGGCCCGCGTCAAACAAGAGGCGCGCAATGCCGGCCGCACCGTGCGCACCTTGCTCAACCCGATGGTCATCAGCCGCGGCACCGAGGCGGAGACCTGGGCCTACCACGATGCCATCGTGGCCCACCAGGACCAGCGCACCCCGGACGGCTTCAGCAGCTTGAAGAGCGATGCCCATGCCTGGCGCGGCCGCACGGCGCTCGATGCCCCCAAGCGCCGCGCCATCGGCGGCAACATCGAAGTGATCGGTACGCCCGAGCAGGTGGTCGAGCAGTTTGTGCAGCTCAAGCGTGCCGGCATCGATGGGCTGCAACTGAGCTTCTTCGACTTCAAGCCCGATCTGGAATTTTTTCGCGACCGCATTCTGCCGCTGATGAAGCAGGCCGGCCTGCGCTTCTAAGCACTGCGCACAGCTTTATCCACAGACTTTCTCCGTCTCTCCCGTTTTTCTTTGCGCTTTTTGCGTGTTATCTGCGCTTTGACTGCGCCTTCTCTCCTGGACCATTGCCCATGCGAACTCTCTACAAAAACCTGGCCTGGGGCCTGCTGACCGCCAGCACTTTCGGCGCGGCCTATGCCCAGGCACCCGCCACGCCCGTCAAGGGCGGCAAGGTCACCTCCGTCGTCGCGCAGGAGCCGACCTCGCTGGTGTCCTTTCTCGATACCAAGACCGACAACCGCGATGTCAGCGCCAAGATCACCGAAGGCCTGCTGCGCTATGACGCCAAGTTCCAGCCCCAGCCGCTGCTGGCCACGTCCTGGACGGTCAGCCCCGATGGTCTGCAGTACCGCTTCAAGCTGCGCGAAGGCGTCAAGTTCCATGATGGGCGCGACTTCAGCTCGGCCGATGTGCGCTACTCGTTCCTGACCCAGAAAAAGCTGGGCCCGCGTGGCCGCATCACCTTGCAGAACCTGGAGCGGGTCGATACGCCCGACGCGCACACGGCGGTGCTGGTGCTGTCCAAGCCTGCGCCGTTTCTGCTCAAGTCGCTGTCGTCGGCAGAGCTGCCGATCGTGCCGGCGCACCGCTATGGCGATGGCGACCCGCTGGGCAGCCCCAACGCCAATGCGCCGGTCGGTACAGGCCCGTTCATTTTTGAGCAATGGGTGCGCGGCAGCCATGTGATCCTCAAGCGCAACCCGAACTACTGGCGCCCCGGTGTGCCCCATGTGGACCGGGTAGTGATCCGCTTTGTGCGTGACCCGGCCGCGATCTCGGCGGCCATCGAAACGGGTGAGGCCGATGTGGCGCAGAATCTGGCCCTGGCCGACCTGGGCCGCTTGCTGCAAAAGCCCAACCTCAAGCTCGATGCCAGCTATGACGCGTTCCTGAACAATGCGTCGTTCCTGGAGTTCAACGTCGAGAACCCGGTGCTGGCCAAGCCCGAGGTGCGCCATGCGATTGCCCATGCGGTCGACCGCAACTTCATCGTCAACAACGTCTACTACAAGCAGGCCGAGCTGGTGAACTCGCCCGTCCCCAAGGTGCTGGGCGCCTATTACGACGACAGCCAGTTCAACTACGGCTTTGATGTGGCCCGCGCCAACCAGCTGCTCGATGCTGCCGGCTACCCGCGCCAGGCCAACGGCCAGCGCTTTGCGCTCAAGCTCACCTACATCCCCGGCGCGCAGTTCAAGCAGACGTCCGAGTACCTACGCTCGGCGCTGAACCGTGTGGGCATCAAGGTGGACATTCTGGATGGTGACCTGCCCACCTTCCTTAAGCGTGCCTATACCGCGCGCGAGTTTGACCTGAACCTCAACGGCCTGGGCCGCTTGTTTGATCCATCGGTGGGCGTGCAGCGCATCTACTGGTCCGACGGCATCAAGAACCCGCTGATCTGGATCAATGCCTCGCACTACAACAACCCGCAGGTGGACAACCTGTTCCGCCAGGCTGCTGTCGAGGTGGACGAGGCCAAGCGTGCCGCGCAGTTCCGCGAGATTCAGCAGATTGTGGGCCGTGATCTGCCGGTCTACCCGATCGCGACCGTGCCGTCTGCGCTGCGGGTACACAGCACGCGGGTGCATGGGCTCAACAACAGCATTGACCTGACGTCTGGAGACTTTTCTGACCTGTGGCTGGAGGCTAGCAAATGACGACGACCATCGACTTTCCCAACGAAACCACCCTCAGTGAGAGCGCGGCAGCGGCGCAGGGCATCGCCGCCCGCCTGGCCTTTGCCAGCGCCCGTGCGCAGCTGCAGGCACTGGCCGATGGCCGCGTCAGCGCGGTGGAGCTGCTGGAGCAGGCGCTGGCCCGCATCGAGCGCCATGATGGCGAGCTCAATGCGATCCCGGTGAGGGCGATCGAACAAGCCCGGCGCGATGCCCTGGCGGCCGATGCCGCCTTGCAGCGGGGCGAGCGCAAGCCGCTGCTGGGCCTGCCGATCACCGTGAAGGAGAACTTTGATGTTGCGGGCCTGCCCACCACCGTGGGCAACCCGGACTACCGCAGCAATATCGCCCGGCAGGATGCGCCTGCGGTGGCGGCGTTGCGGGCGGCTGGCGCGGTGCTGATCGGCAAGAGCAATGTGCCGCTGGCGCTGAGCGATCTGCAAAGCTACAACGCGGTCTACGGCAGCAGCAACAACCCCTGGGATCTGCAGCGCACGCCCGGTGGCTCGTCGGGCGGCAGCGCAGCGGCCGTGGCGGCGGGCTTTGTGGCGCTGGAGCTGGGCACGGACATTGGCGGCTCGGTGCGCATTCCCGCCCACTTCAACGGCGTGTTTGGCCACAAGACCAGCTATGGGCTGATCTCGATGCGCGGCACCGGCGCGCCGCAAGGGCGCTTTGCCGCGCGCGACCTGTCGGTGGCTGGGCCACTGGCGCGCACTGCGCTGGACCTGGAGCTGGCGCTGGCGCAGCTGCTCAACCTCGATCCGCTGCAGGCCAAGGGCTGGCAGGCGAGCCTGCCACCGCCGCGCCACCAGCGGCTGCAGGATTTTCGGGTGCTGGTGCTGGGCGCCTGGCCGGGCCAGGAGGCGAGCCTGTCCGAGCAGCTGGTGATTGCCAGGGTGGTCAGCGCCTTGCAAGCGCAAGGCGTGCAGACCACGCAGTGGCGCGATCTGCCTCCTGCGCAGCGCCCCGACCTGAGTGAGCAGCACCGCACCTACCGCAGCCTGCTGGGCTCGTCCGTCGCCCATGGGGCGCCGCTGACCGAAGCGCAGCAGCAGCGCCTGGCCGAGCTGGAGCCCGATGACCGCAGCGCCGAGGCCGCGTTGCTGCGCGCGCCCAGCCTGCCCCATGCCACCTGGCTGCAGGACAACGAGCACCGCCATGCGCTGAGCCACCAGTGGGAGCAGCTGTTCAAGGACTATGACGTGGTGCTGACCCCTGTGGCGCCCACCCCGGCTTTTGCGCACCAGCAGCAAGGCCACAAGGAAGAGCGCCGCTTTCCGGTGGCCTATGCCGATGGGGTGCGCCACATCGGCTTTCGCGAGCTGTTTTACTGGGCCGGCTTGCCAGTGCTGCCGGGCCTGCCTGCGACCAGTTTCCCGGTCGGGCTCGATGATGACGGCCTGCCCATCAGCGCCCAGGTGGTCGGCCCCTATCTGGAAGACCGCACGACCATTGCCTTTGCCCATGCCTGGGAGCAGGCCCAGGGCGGCTTTGTGGTGCCGCCCCGCTATGTGCAGGGGGATGCATGAGCGCCGTGCTGCAAGCGCTGCAGCAGCCCCTGGATACGGCCAGCCCGGGCCCGGCCTTGGACGAGGCCCGCTTGCTGGCCCGCGCGCAGGCGCTGATCGGCGAGCTGGCCGCACTGGCGGAGGCGCATGACGCCAGTGGCGCCGCGCCAGCCCCCCAATTTGCGCTGCTGCACCAGGCCGACTTGCTGCGGCTGACCATTGCGCGCGAGGCCGGTGGCCATGGCGCAGGCCTGGCCAGCGCCCGTGCGGTGGTCGGGGCCATTGCCCAGGGCGACCCGGCGGTGGCCTTGATTTTGGCGATGCACTACAGCAACCATGCGGCCATTGCCCGCTCGCAGCGCGCAGCGCAGGGCGAGTGGCCGGCAGCGCTGGCGGACGAGCTGATAGCGGCCAGCCTGCAAGGCCCGGCGTTGCTCAACGCCGCCCAGGTGGAGCCGGAGCTGGGCTCGCCCTCGCACGGCGGCCTGCCGGCGACGCGGGCCAGGCGCGTGGCCGGTGGCTGGCAGCTGAGCGGCCACAAGGTCTATGTGACCGGCGGGCCGCTGTTGGCCTGGATCAGCGTGCTGGCGGTAACCGACGAGCCCGAGCCGCGCCTGGGCAGCTTTGTGCTGCCCCGAGATACAGCCGGTGCCCGCCTGCTGGACACCTGGAACCCCATGGGCATGCGCGCCACCGTCAGCCAGGACCTGGTGCTCGACGGCGCCTGGGTGCCCGACCACCATGCGGTAGGCCTGCGCCCGGCCAGCCTGGGCCTGCAGCGTGAGGCCCATGGCATTGCCTGGTACTTCAGCCTGGTGGCCACGGTGTATGACGGCGCGGCGCGCTCGGCGCGCGATTGGCTGGGTGCGTTTTTGAACCAGCGCCGCCCCAGCGCACTGGGCGGTGCCAACCTGGCATCGCTTACCACCGTGCAGGAAAAGTTTGGCGAGATCGAGGTGCTGCTGCAGACCAGCGACTGGCTGCTGGACAGCCATGCCCGCGCCTACGACAGCGGCACCGCGCCCGATGGCCTGGTGGCCGTGGCCAAGCATGTGGCGGTGGACAACGCGCTGCGCGTGGCACAGCTGGCGCTGGAGCTGGCCGGCAACCACGGCCTGGCGCGGCGCAATCCGCTGGAGCGCCATCTGCGCAATGTGCTGTGCAGCCAGATCCATTCGCCGTCCAACAGCCTGATCCGCAGCAACACCGGCCGTGCGGCCTTGCAAAAGCGGCAGGCCGCTGCCTGAGCACAGCCCCTGTTTTTACCCTTGGTACCTCGCATGTCTACTGATTCCGATTTCTCGCTCGCCACGCGCCGCCGCTTCATGCTGGCCGCTGCGGCCTCCGGCCTGGGCACGGCAGTCCCCAGCCTGGCCTGGGCGCAGGACAAGCCGCAAAAAGGCGGCACCTTGAACCTGCTGCTCTTCCCCGAGCCGCCGACCTTGACGACGATTGCGCACACGGCGGGCTCGTCGGTGACGATCTCGGGCAAGGTCACCGAGGGGCTGCTGACCTATGACTTCAACCTCAACCCGCAGCCGCAGCTGGCTGTAGCCTGGACCATCAGCCCCGATGGCCTGGTCTACCGCTTCCAGCTGCGCCAGGGGGTCAAATGGCATGACGGCAAGCCCTTCACGTCGGCCGATGTGGTGCATTCGATTGCGCTGCTCAAGGAGTTCCACCCCCGGGGCCGCGCCACCTTTGCCGGCGTGGCCGAGGTGCAGGCCCCCGACGCGCACACGGTGGTACTGCAACTGAGCCGCCCCATCCCGTACCTGATCACGGCGCTGGCGGCCTCGGAGTCGCCGATCGTGCCCAAGCACCTCTATGCCAGCGGCCGGGCCGATACCAACCCGGCCAACAATGCGCCGGTGGGCACGGGCCCCTTTGTGTTCAAGGAATGGGTGCGCGGCAGCCATGTGATCTACGAGCGCAACCCGCATTACTGGGATGGCGACAAGCCCTATATCGACCGGCTGGTGGTGCGCTTTATCCCCGACGCCGCCGCGCGCACGGCAGCCATCGAAAGCGGCCAGGTGCAGATTGCACCCAGCTCGCCAGTGCCCTTTGCCGAGGTGGAGCGCCTGCGCGCCAAGCCCGGCCTGCAGTTCGAGACCCGGGGCTATGAATACATCAACAGCGTCTACCGCCTGGAGTTCAACCTGGAGAGCGAGCCGCTCAAGGACCTGCGCGTGCGCCAGGCTATTGCCCATGCGCTGCAGCGCGAGAACCTGCTCAAGGTCGCCTGGTACGGCCAGGGCAGGCTGACCACCGGGCCGGTGCACCCGGCGCTGAAGAAGTTCTATGTGCCCGATCTGCCGGTGCTGCCCTATGACCTGAAACGTGCCGAGAAGCTGCTGGACGACGCGGGCCTGACGCGTGGCAAGGCCGGCGGCCAGTGGCGTGCGCGGCTGAACCTGACCCCCATCCCCAACGAGGGCGGCCAGCGCACCGGCGACTTCCTCAAGCAGGCGCTGGGCCGCATCGGCATCGATGTGCAGATCAACAGCCAGGACTTTGCCACCTACATCAAGCGCATCTACACCGACCGCGCCTTTGACCTGCATGTGAGCGCGATGAGCAACACCTTTGACCCGACGGTGGGCATCCAGCGGCTGTACTGGTCCAAGAGCTTTCAGCGCGGGCTGCCGTTCTCGAACGGCGCGCATTACGCCAGCCCCGAGGTGGACCGCCTGCTGGAATCTGCCGCCATCGAGATGAACGAGGCCCAGCGCATCCGCGAGGTGGCGGAGTTCCAGAAGCACATCGCCACCGACCTGCCCGACATCACCTTGGTCGCCCCCGACATCTACACGATTGCCGACAAGCGCGTGCGCAACCACACCGTGGGTGCGGATGGCGTGGCCGGCAACCTGGCCGGCGTCTGGCTGGCCGCGTCCTGATCCATCTGCCTAGGAGAAACCGATGACAAGCCCTTCCGAAACATCGAACGTACCAGGTCAACAACCGAGCTCCCTCTGGTACACCCGCTGCCCGGTGCCGTCGCCACTGGGCATTGCCGCGCAGCAAGGCTGGCTGCAAGAGGCCTTTGCGGCGCTGGGCATTGGGGTGGAGTCCATCTTTGACTCCAAGGACCGCAAGGTGCGCGAGAGCCATTTCGACCACAGCCTGCCCTGGTCCTTCCGCCAGGGCGGCAATATCCCGCCGATCTGGGCGCGGGCCAAGGGCCGCGATACGCGCCTGGTCGCCATCACCTGGACGGATGAGTTCCAGGCGCTGGTGACCTTGCCGGGCCAGGGCATCGACAAGCCCGAGGACCTGGCCGGCAAGCGCTTTGGCGTGCCCAGCCGGGTCAATGACCTGATCGACTTCCACCGCGCGACTGCCCTCAAGGGCCTGGTCTCGGGACTGTCTCTGGTGGGCCTGCAGCACAGCGATGTGCAGCTGGTCGACTTGGTGATCGAGGAGTCGGTGATCCAGCAGCATGGCACGCCCAGCCTGTTCGGGCTGCGCCGCCGCCACCCGTATTTCCGCGAGGCTGATGCCCTCGTGCGTGGCGAGGTCGATGCGATCTTTGTCAAAGGCGCCGAGGGCCTCTTGGTGGCCAACCTGATTGGAGCGCAGCTGGTCAGCGAGTTTGGCCGCCACCCCGATCCGCGCGTGCGCATCAACAACGGCACACCACGCACCCTGACGGTGGACGCCGCGCTGGCCGAGCAGCGCCCGGACCTGGTTCTGGAGCTGCTGCGTGTGGTGCAGCGCGCCGGCCGTTGGGCCGAGGCCCATCCCGACGAGACGCTGCGCTTTGTCGCCCGCGAGATCGCCACCAGCGAAGAGGCCATCCTGGCCTCCAACGGCGCAGACCTGCACCATCACCTGGGCATCAGCCTGGAGCCGGAGCTGGTCGATGCGATTGGCTACTTCAAGGACTTTTTGCTGGAATGGGGCTTTTTGCCGGCCGATTTCTCGGTCGCCGACTGGGTGGATGCCCGGCCGCTGAACCGCCTGCTGGCCGAGGGTGCGGCGCCGCAAACCGCCGCCGAGCCCGAGGCGCTGCGGGCATGAGTGCGAACCCGCATCCCCGCGTGCTGGTCTGCGGCGCCAGCGGGCGCCTGGGCCAGCTGCTGGTGCCGCGCCTGCTGGCCCGGCAGGCACGGCCAAGAGTATTCGTGCGCCAAGCCGCCACTGCGCAGGCGCTGTGGGGCGATACCGTCGAGGTGGCCCAGGGCAGTTTTGAGGATGCTGCGGCCTTGAGCCAGTCCCTCGTCGGCATTGAGCGCCTCTTTCTGCTCTCTCCAATCACCCCGGCGCTGGCCGAGCAGCAACTACGTGTGATCGAAGCTGCGCGCGCTGCCGGTGTGCAGCACATCGTCAAACTCTCCGGCTCGGACTGGACCATTGACCCTCCTGGCCGTTCGCTGTCCGGCGATGCCCATGGCCGCATCGAGGAGGGCCTGCAGGCCAGCGGCATCTCCCACACGGTGCTGCGCCCCAATGCCTGGATGCAGGTGGGCCTGTCGCGCATTGCGGCTGATCTGCGCAGCGGGGATGTGCTGCGCTCCCAGCACCTGGGCGCTGGCGTCTCCTACCTCGATGCACGCGACATTGCCGATGTGGCTGTTGAAGCGCTGCTGAACCCTGAAGCTGCCCAGCAGCGCCTGGGCGCCCCCGGCCCCTGGGTGCTGACCGGCAGCCAGGCACTGCGCCCGCAAAAACTGGCCGAGATCGCATCGCGCCTGCTGGGCCGTCCCATTACCGCCGCCGCGCCTGTGTCCGCCGCCGCCGACCCCTTTATCGCGCAGGTGCATGGCGAGTTTTTTGCGCTGATGCGCGCGGGCCATGCGGCTGCGGTGACGGCCACGGTGCGGCAGGTGCTGGGGCGCGAGCCGCGGACGGTGGAGGGGTTTTTGGCGGAAGAGCTCGGGGCTTTGGCGGTGGCGGCTTGAGGGGCAGGCAGCGGGTCAGCAGTGTCTGGTGGTCCTGAAAGCCAGGCCATCGGTTGGAGGGATGCCCAATTGTTGGGGCGCAGCTCCGTCAGCGGGCTTCTTCACCGGTGGTGCAGACATGCGTGGCTTTGGAGCGGCCTGGTCAGTTGACCATCGCCAAGCAGGCCTTCGAGCAAGCCCTGCAAGCCTCTGCACATCGCACGCAATGGTCATGCGGGTGATGGGCGCACTCGTTCGCGCAAGCGAGGCAGACCTCGCTGCATAGCCTGCAGAAGTGTTTCGCCATTTCGCTGTTGCGCGCCATGGCACCCACAGCGAGCGAGCAGATGGCTGCGCAATCGGCATCCAGCGCAATGCAGCGTGCCATCATTTTGGGATCGTCCTCTTGGAGGCAGCCTGCAAAGCATTCGTTGCATGCAATCACGCAGGCGTTGCATGCGTCAATACAGGCCTGATAAGGGTTGGTGGTGGTCATCAGCGTCTCCTGTTGCAAAACCATGTTTTACGCCTTGCGCGCGGCTGAGGCTGTAGGAATGACGCGTTCATTCCTCTGCATCCAGGGTGGCCTGCGGCTGTCCCGCAGTGAACCGTTGTAGGACGCGGGATCGACGGCCATGGGTCCTTAGCACTCCTGTACCCGATTCCAGGCGGTCATTCGGCCTACGTCAGCTTCCGGTCGCAGCTGAGAGGCCCAGCACCTGGCTTGCCCGCAGACTGGTGACAATCATTGCTCGAAGCTGGCAGGAGGTTCCGTACTTTCAACGGAATGAATCCAAAACGCTTTCAGCGTATAGCGCACATGCCCATTTCTTCCAAACTCTCCACCCCTATGAGCCGCCGCCTAGGCCTTATCAGCATCGGTTCCGCCATCGCAGCCCTGGTCTCCGGCTGTTCGGGTGCCCAGGTTCTGGACCACCTGGTGGCCCATGACACCTACCACGGCCCCACGGGCCTACCCTATGGGCCCGATCCGCGTCATCTGCTGGATGTGTACCAGCCACAGGCCAGCACGGTGCCCGGCCCAGCACCGGTGGTGCTGTTTTTTTATGGCGGCAACTGGACCAGCGGCGAGCGGGCCGAGTACCGTTTCGTCGGCGAGGCGCTGGCTGCGAACGGCATCATCGCGGTGGTGGCCGACTACCGGCTGAGCCCCCAGGTGCAGTACGACGGCTTTCTGGGCGATTGCGCGTTGGCGCTGCAGTGGACCTTGGCGCATACCGCCAGCCTGGGTGGCGACCCGGCGCGGGTGATGGTGATGGGCCATTCGGCCGGGGCTTACAACGCCGCGATGCTGGCCTTGGACACGCGCTGGCTCGCGCCTTTGGGCCTGGCACCGGATCGCCTTGCAGGCTGGATAGGTCTGGCCGGGCCCTACGACTTTTTGCCGCTGGTGGACCCCCAGGTTCAGGTCGCTTTTAACTGGCCGCACACTCCGGCCGATTCCCAGCCGATCTTCTATGCCGAGGCCAAGGCCCCCCGCACTTTGCTGCTGGCCGCACGCAACGACAAGATCGTTGATACGCAGCGCAACACCGTCGGCCTGGCAAACCGGTTGCGGGCGGCCGGTACCAATGTGGATATGCGGATCTTTGACCGGCTCAGCCACGTGACGACGGTTGCCGCGCTGGCCCGGCCGCTGGACTGGCTGGCGCCGGTTCTGCCGACGGTGGTGGACTTTGTACGCGGGGATCCGAAACCGGCGCCATGACCTCTTAGGGGAGCGCCGCCGTGACCGGATGGGCCTCGGCGTCAAGCCTGCTTTGCACCCGGTGCCCAGGTGGATCCCTCGTGGCGGGAGTCGCATGGCGACGGGCTGGCGGCGCTAAGATCGTGGTCTTGGCCAGACCCGGCCCTCCGCCACCACCGCACAACGGTGCCAGCCAGCGCTGCTGTCAACCGCTTCCATGCATCACCTCTACACCCACCCGCACCAGGGCGCGTTTGGCAATGGCCTTGCCAAGTTGTTCAATTCGCGCCGCTTTGCCACGTACCGGCGAGCGGCGATGTCTCGCTTGCCCTTTATGGCCTTGGACAGCGATGTGGTGGACGTGGTCTACATGAACTGGCTGGTGGACGAAGCCCTGGCAGCACCCTTTGCCCCGCCGGGCGCGCGCCTCTGGTCTCACCAGGGCCGCACTCCGCTCACGGTGCTGACCTATCGGCATGGCCATTTTGGTCCCCGTTGGATGGGGCCCTTGAGGCGCCTGATGCCTTCGCCGCTGCAGAGCAACTGGCGCCTGTACCTCGCAGAGCCGCTGTCTGATGCGCCGCCCATTCCCACCGTCGCCTTTGTCTACAACATGATGGACAGCCTCGCCTATGTGGCCGGGACGCGCCTGTTCAGTGATGCCTTGCCATCCCATTGGCCAGCCCGTTTCGATTTCCGCGTGACTCCCAATGAGGCCATCATCGGCATCGCGCCCGGCGAGGGCAGCGCGCCAAGATTGGCGGCCAGGGCTGTCAGGGCGGCCGGGGCGGGGGAGGCCGTTTTGCCGCCTCCCTGGTCCGGGATGTTCAATGGCTGGCCGGATGCGATCGTTCGGCTGGCCTCCCAGGATGCCGCGGTGGTGGAGGTGCCGACAGCGGAGGGTGCCCCTGCCAGGTCGGCCTTGGCGACGATTGCATTGCCGGTGGATGCCGCCTCGGTGGAGCCCTTGCTGCTGGATACGCACACCCTGGACTGTCCGTTGCTGCAAAGGCTGGATGCGGACCCGGAGGCGCTCTGCTTTCTGCTGCCCAGCGTGCGCTTTTCTGCATTGTCCGAACGGCTGTTGCGCGCTTCTGCCTGAGGCGGGCCCGCTGCGTCAGCGTCGTTTACCCATTAAAAATGGACGCTTGACGAAAACCAACCAACTAGTAGAATGGCTCATCTTTGAATGCGCTAGCTGCCCACCCGATGACTGTTGAACTCTCCCCCCGCGCCACTGAATTGGCAGAACACGCCCGGCACCTGCTGGCCGCCGGCGGCTACAACGGCTTTAGCTATGCGGATCTCTCTGACAAGGTGGGCATCGGCAAGGCCAGCATCCACCACCATTTCCCCAGCAAGGCGGACTTGGTGTTGACAGTGGTTCAGCGCCACCGGCAGCAATCCACTGAGGGCTTGGCAGCGATGCAGCAGCATATCGGCGACGATCCACAGGCCCAATTGAGCGCTTATGTGGATTACTGGGCGCGCTGCATACGTGATGGTTCATCGACGATGTGCATCTGCGCGATGCTGGCCGCTGAGGCGCCGATGATTCCGCCGGAAATAGCAGCGGAAGTGCGTGGCTATTTCCAGGATCTGACGCAGTGGCTGGCAGCGGTCATCTCGCAAGGCCAGGCCAAAGCACAGTTCAAGCCGGAAGCGGCTGCGCCGGTAGAAGCGCTCGCCTTGATGTCCACCGTGCATGGCGCGATGCTGACGGCTCGCGCCTTGGGTGACCCCGAAGCTTTCCAGACGATTGTGCGCGCTGCGATACATCGGCTGGCCGTGTGAAGGATGGCCCGCTCACCTAGGGGAGCCGGGCCCTCTATTTTTTGCCCTGCAAACCAATCAACTAGTCGGTTGTTTTAAGAAAGTCTACCCCATGCCACATCCCATCTCGACCCTTGGTGCGGTACACACCGCCATCAGTGTGCTGCCGCTCGCTGCCGGCTTGTACAGCTTTGTCCGCTACCACGCGATTGAGCCGGCCAGGCGCTCGGGTCAGCTGTACCTGGTCAGCATGCTGCTGTCCGTGCTCACGGCGTTCGGCCTGTCCAGCACCGGAGGCTTCAATGCCGGCCATGCCCTTGGCATTCTGGCGCTGCTGGTGATCGGCGGGTCATTGCTCATCCGGCAGCTGCCGCTGTTCCCGCGCCTGGTTCCCTATCTGTCGCAGTTTGGCTTTTCTTTCAGCTTCTTTCTGCTATTGGTCCCTGCCATTGGCGAGACCTTGACGCGTCTGCCGGTAGGCCATCCCCTGGCCACAGGGCCAGAATCACCGTTGGTGCGCGGCACGGTGCTGGCGTGGTTGGTCATCTTTTTGGTGGCAACCGGCTGGCAAATGTGGTGGATGCGCTCGCAGCGCAAGCGCTGATTCGGCAAAACCGGTTGTCTTCCGGAGGACAAGAGGTGGTGCAGAGGGTCCGCAACAGTGCTTTTGGAATAACCGGGCTTCTCGGGTACCAGCCGGTAAACACCGCCTTTGGCTGACAGACAACGCCCCCGCCTGGTGCTGCAATAGTTGCCGACTCATCCAATTCAGCGGCCCTAAGAACGTTCAGCGACTGCTCCAATGGGTAGAAGTCTTCCGTTCAACCTGGGGCCCGAGGGCCTGAAAGTGGAAGCAATGACGCAATCGCATGGCAAACCCATCGCTAGAAACATAACGGTAGCGATCCTGGTCCTGGTGACCTTGTTTTTGGTGGGGGGCGGGGGATGGCTGATCGCGCTCGGTGGCTCGGCCTACTACCTGGTGGCAGGCGTGGTGCTGGCCGTCATCACCTGGTTGTATGCGCGTGACCGCGTCGCAAGCCTGTGGTTGTATGCGGTGCTGCTGTTCGCGACGATCGCATGGGGCATCTGGGAGTCGGGGACCGATTTCTGGGCGCTGACGCCGCGGCTGGATATCTGGTTTGTGCTGGGCCTGTGGCTGGTACTGCCCTGGGCGAGCCGGCGGCTGCTGCCCAGCGCGGGTGCGAAATCGCTGCTGTCGCTGGGACTGGTGGCAGTGCTCGCGGTGCTGGGCCTGAGCTGGTTCAACGATCCGCAAGAAGTCAATGGCAGCCTGGCGCGCGCGCCGTCGGCCCAGAAAACGCCGGTGGCGGGCGTGGCCGATGCCGACTGGCCCTCCTATGGACGCACCCAGGCAGGGGTGCGCTACTCGCCGCTGGCGCAGATCAACGACAGCAACGTGAACAAGCTCCAGCTGGCCTGGAAGTACCAGACGGGTGACTTCAAGGGCGAAGACGACTCGGGCGAAACCACGGCAGAGCTGACGCCGATCAAGGTGGGCAACCGCATGTTCATCTGCACGACGCACCAGTTCCTCGATGCCCTCGACCCGGCAACCGGCAAGCGCTTGTGGCGCTTTGATCCGCAGCTGAAAGCCGACCGCACCTTCCAGCATCTGACCTGCCGAGGCGTGTCCTACTACGACAGCGCCAACGTCGAGGCCAACAGCGCCAGCGTGCAGAAGAACCTGACCCAGGCCTCTGCCGAGTGCCCCCGCAAGGTGATCCTGCCGGTGAACGATGGGCGCCTGTTCGCGGTGAACCCGGACACCGGCAAGCCTTGCAGCGACTTTGGCAACCAGGGCCAGGTGGATCTGCAGGCCAATATGCCCTTTCCTTACCGGGGCGGCTACAACCCCACATCGCCCCCGGTGGTGACGGGCTCGACGATCGTGATTGGCGGCTCGATCACCGACAACCTGTCCAACGCGGAACCTTCTGGCGTGATTCGCGGTTATGACGTCAATACCGGCGCGCTGCGCTGGGTGTTCGATACCGGTGCTGAGGACCCGAACCAGATGCCCGGCGAGAAAGGCGAGTTCGTGCACAACTCCCCCAATGCCTGGGCGCCGCTGGCCTATGACGCCCAGACCGACATCGTCTACGTGCCGACTGGCGTCGGGACGCCCGATATCTGGGGCGGCGACCGGACCCCATTGAAGGAGCGCTATGCCAATTCGATGCTGGCCCTGGATGCCAGCACCGGCAAGCTGGTCTGGCACTTCCAGACCACCCACCATGATCTCTGGGACATGGATGTGCCAGCGCAGCCCTCTCTGGTCGACCTCAAGCGCCCGGACGGTACGACGGTGCCTGCCATTTATGTGTTGACCAAGACCGGGCAGCTGTTTGTGCTCAATCGGACGAATGGCGAAGCGATCCTGCCTGTGACTGAAAAGCCGGTGCCGCAAAGCGTCAAGCGCGGCCCGCAAACCAATGGAGAACACTATGCGCCGACGCAGCCGTTCTCGCCGTTGAACATGGGGCCGCATGAGAATTTGACGGACCGGAACATGTGGGGCGCCACGATGTTCGACCAGCTGATGTGCCGCGTGATCTTCCACCGCCTCAATTACGAAGGTATCTATACGCCGCCGTCGGAAAATGGCACCTTGGTGTTTCCGGGCAACCTTGGTGTATTCGAGTGGGGAGGCATGGCGGTGGACAGCGACCGCCAGATCGCGTTCATGAACCCGCTGGGTCTGCCCTTTGTATCGCGCCTGATCCCGGCGGACCCGAACCGTCCGCGCACCGAAAAGGGCGCAGGCACCGAGCAGGGCGTGCAGCCTATGTATGGCACGCCGTATGGGGTAGAGCTCAATGCCTTTTTGTCGCCGCTGGGCCTGCCCTGCAAGGAGCCGGCATGGATGACGGTCGTGGGTGTGGATCTGGCGACGCATGAAGTCGTGTGGCGCAAGCGCGTGGGCACCATCCGCGACAGCCTGCCCAAGCTGATGGAGCTGCCGCCGATCAAGGCCGGTGTGCCGGGTTTGGGTGGCCTGATCTCCACCGGCGGCAACCTGATGTTCATCGGCGCGACCCAGGACAACTACCTGCGCGCGTTCAACGCCAGCAATGGCGAACTGCTCTGGCAGGCACGCCTGCCCGCCGGCGGCCAGGCGACGCCGATGACCTACGACATCGGCGGCAAGCAGTATGTGGTCATCATGGCCGGCGGGCATGGCTCGTTCGGCACCAAGCTGGGTGATTCGCTGATGGCTTATGCGCTGCCGGATTGAGTGGAAGACGAAGGGATAGCGGGCGCTGCTGCACCAGCGGCACCGCTTTCGCAGAGGCACCCTGGGTCTTTGCAAGAATTGTTACGATTCGCCTACCCGGCCATCCTTGGCCGGGTTTTTGCCGTCTCGCTTGGCCGTTTATGAATTCCTCGTCTCCCTCCTATGTCATTGGTATCGATCTGGGCACCAGCCACACGGTGGTGGCCTATGCACCACTGACGGCGGCGGGTGACGAGATTGCGCTGCTGACCATTCCCCAGCGCAGCAGTGCGGGCGAGGTACAGGCGCAGACCCTGCTGCCCTCGGTGCGCTACCAGGCGGCTGCGGGGGAGCTGGGCGATGCCTGGCAACAGCCCTGGCCGCCGCAAGGCGCGAGCGATGAAGCACCGGCGGTGGTAGGACGCTGGGCCCGTGATCTGGGCACCGCCGTGCCCAGCCGCCTGGTGGCCAGCGCCAAAAGCTGGCTGTCGCACCCGGGGGTGGACCGCAGCGCGGCCATCCTGCCCTGGGGCGCCGGCGACGAGGTCGCCAAGATATCGCCGCTGGCGGCATCGGCCTCCTACCTGGCCCATGTGAAGGCGGCCTGGGAGCAGGCCCATCCGCAGGCGCCACTGAGCGCGCAGATCGTTGTGCTGACGGTGCCCGCCTCGTTTGATGAGGGCGCGCGCGCGCTGACTGTGGAGGCCGCTCAACGGGCCGGCCTGCCGCAGGTGCATTTGCTCGAAGAGCCCAAGGCCGCTTTTCACGACTGGCTGGTACTGCAGGGCGAGCAGCTGGCTGCGCGGCTCGCCGACAGCCGGTTGGTGCTGGTGGTGGATGTGGGCGGAGGCACCACCGACCTGACCCTGATCCAGGTCGAGCCCGCCGCCGATGGCGGCCTGCCGAGCCTGACACGCACTGCCGTGGGCGAGCACCTGATGCTGGGCGGCGACAACATGGATCTGGCGCTGGCCCACCAGCTGGAGCCCCAGTTTGCGCCCGAGGGCCAGCGCCTGCCGGCGGCCCGTTTTGCGCAGCTGGTGCAGCGCTGCCGCATCGCCAAGGAGCAGTTGCTGGCGGCTGATGCGCCCGAGCAGGTCGCCGTGACCCTGCTGGGCGGCGGCAGCCGCCTGCTGGCCCAAAGTAAGACGGCCAGCCTGAGCCGCGTCCAGGTGCAGCAATGGGTGGTTGAAGGCTTCTTGCCGCTCGCCGAGCGCAGCGCGGTGCCCAGCAAACGCCAGGGTGCCTTGCGCGGCTTTGGCTTGCCCTACCCGGCCGATGCGGCCATCACCCGGCATCTGGCGCAGTTTCTGGCGCAGCATGCGGGCAACGGCGGGGCGCAGGCGCTGCCCGATACCGTCTTGCTCAATGGCGGCGTGTTCCATGCGCATGCGGTGGTGGAGCGGCTGACGCAGCAGCTCAGCGCCTGGCGCGGCACGCCGGTGCGCGTGCTGCACAACCCGCACCCCGACTGGGCCGTGGCCCGGGGCGCGGCCGCCTATGGCCTGACCCGTTTTGCGCCCGAGGCTGAGCCCGCCGCAGCGCTACCCGCAACCACCGGTGCAGCAGCACCGCCTGTGGCCCCTCTGCGCAGCCGCTTGCCGCAGATTGGGGGCGGATCGGCGCGCAGCTACTGGCTGCTGCTGCCCGGTGCCAAGGGCGCAGCACCCCAGGGCCTGTGCCTGCTGCCAAGGGGCACGCAGGAAGGGGTGCGCATGGTGTTATCCGGCCGGCGCTTTGCGCTCAAGCTGGGCCAGGCGGTGCGCTTTGACCTGCTGGCCAACAGCTTGCCCAGCTTGCCAGCCCAGGCCGGGCAACTGGCGCCGTTGCAGGGCGATGGTTGGGTGGAGCTGCCGCCGCTGGCCACCGTGTTGCCCGCGCCCGAGGGCCAGCACCAGGCCCAGATCGAGGTGCAGCTGCAGGCCAGCATGACCGAAGTCGGCACCCTGGAGGTGCGCTGCGTGGCGGTCGATGACCCGAGCCAATCCTGGCTGCTGCCGCTCAGCCTGCGCGGCACAGTGCAGGCAGCGGATGACAGCGCGGCCACCGCTGACAGCGCCGGCGAGGCGCATGCCAGCGCACGCCGGGAGCAGGCGATTGCGCAGATCGACCGTATTTTTGGCAACCAGGCGCAGGCGGTGGACGCCAAGGAGGTACGCCAGCTGCGCCAGGTGCTGGAGCGGCTGCTGGGCCCGCGCAACAGCTGGGATCTGGCACTGCTGCGCGCGATGTTTGATGCGCTGCTGGCGCGTGCCAAGCGCCGCCGCCGCACGCCCGAGCATGAGCGCGCTTGGCTGAACCTGGCCGGCTGGTGCCTGCGCCCGGGGCTGGGTGCGCAGTTGGATGCCTGGCGGGTGGAGCAGGTCTGGGCGCTGTACCCGCAAGGCCTGGGCCATGGCAAGGAGCCGGGCAACTGGACCGAATGGTGGGTGTTCTGGCGTCGTGTGGCGGCTGGCTTGAATGAAGCGCAGCAGATGGAGCTGCTCGAAGACGTGGCCGGCCACATGCAAAAGGCGGTGCAGCAGACCGCCCGCAAGCGCGCCGATGGCAGTGGCGGCAAAAGCAGCCATGGCAGCTATGACGACATGCTGCGCCTGTTTGCCGCGATGGAGGCCGTGCCTTGGCAGTACCGCCAGGAGATGGGCCAGTGGATGCTGCAGCGCCTGAAGCGCGACGGCGAAACCGTGCAGACCTGGTGGGCCATCGGCCGCCTGGCCGCCCGCCAGCCGATGGCCGCCAATGCCCACCTCGTCATGCCACCCAACGCCGCCCAGGAGTTTGTGCAGGCCACGCTGGCCCAGGACTGGCGCCGCAACGAGACCGCCATGTTTGCCGCGCTGCAGATGGCGCGCATGACCGGCGACCGCGCCCGCGACCTGCCCGATGCGCTGCGCAGCGCGGTGCTGGACAAGATGCGCAGCAGCGGCGCACCCGAGCGCTGGATCGCGATGGTGAGCCAGGTGGTGGAGATGGATGCCGAAGACCAGCAGCGCAGCCTGGGCGACAGCCTGCCGCCGGGTTTGGCGTTGCTGTAAGCGCCTGTTCAAGCGCTCATCACGCCGCGGCCGTGGCTTGGAACAGGCCTTTCGTCCCGTGTTTGGGCGCTGGCCTCTGCTGCAATCGCGACGGGTAGCTGCGCCCGTCGCGGCATTGTGGCCACCGGCCAGTGCAACAATGGCGGCTGCGCCGCGCGGAACTGCGGGCGCGGTGCCACTTTCAGGAGATATTGCAATGATGTTTGACACGACCCCCTCTTCAGCTTGCTTGCCGCGCCGTGCTGCGCTGGCTGCGGCACTGGCCGCCGTGCTGGCGGGCGGCGTGCTACCCCAGGCCTGGGCACAAGGGAGTACTGCCAGCAGTACGGCCAACTGGCCGAACAAGCCCATCACCTTTGTCGTGCCCCAGGCCCCCGGTGGTGCCAATGATGTGATTGCCCGCGCCGTCGCACAGGGCCTGGGCCAGTCGCTCGGCCAGCCGGTGATTGTGGAGAACCGGGCAGGGGCCAATGGCAATGTGGGCACCAGCCAGGTGGCGCGCAGCGCGGCCGATGGCTACACCTTTCTGGTGACGGCGCAGAGCGCCTACACGATCAACCCGGCGCTCTACAGCTCGGTGCCTTTTGACCCGATCAAGGACTTCACGCCGGTGATGCAACTGGCCGTGGCGCCTTACCTGCTGGTGGTGAACCCGAACTTCCCGGCCAAGAACCTGGACGAGCTGGTGGCCTATGCCAAGCAGCACCCGGGCAAGGTCGAGTACGCATCGGCCGGCAATGGCACCTTGAACCATTTGCTGGGCGAGATGCTGAAAAAGCAAAAGGGCGTGGACCTGCTGCATGTGCCTTACAAAGGCGCCTCGGCTGCCGCGACCGATGTGGTCGCCGGCCAGTTGCCGATGACCTTTGGCAGCTTTCCCGGTGTGATGCCCTTTGTCAGCAGCGGCAAGCTGCGCGTTTTGGGCGTGGCCTCGGACAAGCCGACCCAGCTGGCGCCTGAGATCCCGCCGCTGGGCAAGGGCCTGGCCGTCACCAGCTGGTACGGCCTGTTTGCACCAGCCGGCACGCCCGATACCGTCGTCGTGCGCCTGCATGCCGCGATCACCAAGGTGCTGGCCACGCCGGTGATGGCCGAGCGCCTGAAGACCCTGGGCGCGGAGTCTGTGGTGTCGACCCCGCAGAGCTTCAAGGCCAGCCTGCCGGCCGAGCTGGCCTACTGGAAGCAGGTGGTGCAGGACTCGGGAGCGCACATTGACTGAGCCCCAAGACGCCGCACTGCTGGACGCCTGCAGGCAATTGCCCGTCGTCGGCCTGCTGCCGGCGGGCCCGCGCAATGCCATCACCGATGTGGCTGGCCTGCGCCTGGGGCATTGCACCTTGGCCGATGGCGATCTGCAGACCGGGATCACGGTGCTGATCCCGCCGCAAGACAACCCCTTTATGCACAAGCTGCCCGCCGGCCTGGCGGTGATCAACGGCTTTGGCAAGAGTGCCGGCCTGGTGCAACTGGCAGAGCTGGGCCAGATCGAAACCCCGATTGCGCTGACCAATACCTTTGGCGTCTCGGCCGTGGTGCAGGCGCAGATTGCGCAGTGCATTGCGGCCAACCCCGAATGCGGCCGCAGCCTGCCCACCGTGAATGCGCTGGTGCTGGAATGCAATGATGGCTACCTGAGCGATATCCAGCGCATGGCCATGGGCCCGGCGCACTACCAGGCGGCGCTGGACAGCGCTTCACCCGACGTGGTGCAGGGGGCGGTGGGTGCGGGCCGGGGCATGTCGGCCTTCCAGCTCAAGGGCGGCATCGGCAGCGCATCGCGCCAGGTCGTTGTGGGCGAGCAGCGCTATACCGTGGGTGCGCTGGTGCTGGCCAATATGGGCAAGCTGGCCGATCTGCGCTGGGGCGGCCAGGCGCCGGGCGCAGCGCTGGAGCGGCGGCTGCAGGCCAAGCTGGCCGCGGGCGCAGTGGCAGGTGCCGCAGTAGGCGATGGTGTGGACAAGGGCAGCATCATCATGCTGCTGGCCACCGATGCGCCACTGGACAGCCGCCAGCTCAGCCGCGTGGCGCGGCGTGCCGCCGCCGGCCTGGCCAACACCGGCTCCTGTTACGGCCATGGCAGC
Organism: Comamonas sp. SY3; assembly: GCF_041730275.1. Lineage (NCBI taxonomy): Bacteria > Pseudomonadati > Pseudomonadota > Betaproteobacteria > Burkholderiales > Comamonadaceae > Comamonas > Comamonas sp. SY3. The sequence goes on from NZ_JBGTYN010000007.1 coordinate 246,547, forward strand.
GGCGATATCGCGCTGGCGTTCTCGACGGCCTACACCCTGCCCGCCGATGCGGCCACGCCGATGCCGGCGCTGGCGATGCTGCATGAGGCGCAGCTGGACCCGCTGTTCCGCGCGGCGGCCGATGCGGTGGAGCAATCCATTTTGAATGCGCTGTGGCATGCCCAGAGCGTGCAAGGGCGCGACGGCCACCAGCGCTGGGGGCTGCAAGAACTCTGCAAGGACTGAAGCGATGAAAGTACTGATTTCTGTCGATATCGAAGGCGTGGCCGGTGTCTACCACCCCGAGCAGGTGCGCGCAGGCAACCCCGAGTACGAGCGCGCGCGCCGCCTGATGGCCCAGGAGGCCAATGCTGCTGTCGAAGGCGCTTTTGCCGCTGGCGCGGAGGAGGTCTATGTCAACGACTCGCACGGCGGCTTTCGCAACATGCCGCCCGATCTGCTCGATGCGCGCGCCCAGGTCATCCAGGGCAAGCCGCGTTACCTGAGCATGGTGGCGGGCGTGGAGCTGGGGGTAGATGCGGTCTGCATGGTCGGCTACCACTCGCGCGCACAGGGCCGGGGCATCCTGGCCCACACCATCAACAGCTTTGCGTTTGCCAGCATCCATATCAACGGGCAGGAGGCCAGCGAGGCCAGCATTTACGGCGCTTTGGCAGGCGCCTATGGCGCGCCGGTGGTGATGCTGGCCGGCGACGATGTGCTGCGCGAGGAGAACCAGGCGATCTTCCCGCATGCGGTGTTTGTGCAGACCAAGCGCGCCACGGGCCAGGGCAGCGGCATCAGCCTCTCGCCCGAGCAGGCGCAGCAGGCGATCCGCGCCGGGGTGGAGCAGGGCCTGGCCGGCCGCGCGCGCTGCCAGCCGCTGCGAACGGCCAGCCCGGTGCAGGTGCAGATTGCCGCGACCTCGCCGGGCATGGCCGATCTGTTCTGCCAGTGGCCGGCCCTGGAGCGGGTCGATGGCCGCACGGTGCGCTTCAGCGCGCCGGACATCGAATCGGCCGTGCGCATGACCAATTGCCTGTCGGCCATGTCCAGCATGCTGCGCTGAGCGGCTGGGGCGGCGCCCTTGCTGGCATCGCCTGCTGTCTGCGAGAGAGCGGCGCCGGGCGGTCATGAGGCCGCTTCTGCAGCGCCTCTATTCATGGTCTTTCTCGCACCAAAGCATGGCAGTCTGCCGGTGGCGGGCTGGCTGTCGGCCGTGGAGCGCTGGCAGCTCCCGTTTTTGGCAGGACGGCTACGCGTTGGAACTGGCATGGAATATGCATCTACCCTGGTAGCAGGCCCAGGGCGGTCTGTTTTTCGGTAATCGCGAGTTACTTCTATAACGGCGTCTCTTGGTTGGTGGTGTCATGCCTCAGCTGAGGGATGCTTTTTTTGTGGTCTGGGCTGGGCCATGTGCTTTTTTGGGGTTCTGTTTACTACTGGCGTAGGGCTGCTGGCCGGGATGTGCGCCCGGCGGCGCAGTCACTTTCATTTGGCGCCAAATGAA